>JACQQK010000096.1 GCA_016207065.1 Nitrospinota bacterium | reverse complement strand
GGCGCTACCGGCGCTGGACCGTTTCTTGTGGTGCAGGGTGTTCTGGTAGAACAGTTTCAACTGCTCGATCTGGCTGGCCGACATTTTCATCTTGGTGCCGCCCCGGTCGGAGTAGGTGAGCAAGCTGAGCATTTTCAGCCGCTCCTTGTCATGGCAAACCAGGTCCCAGATCATCTCGTAGGTGTCGTCCTGGTCGGGGTCCAGCAGGAGCAGGTCGCGCATGGTCAAATGACGTTCCACCAGGAACGCGACGTCCTGGATCCGCCGCGGGTCGTCTCCGTATCCCAGGCTCTCCAGGATGCGCGGGATGGCCCGGGAGCCGGCCATCTCCTCGTCCTCCCCCTCTTTTTTGAGGCCCTTGCCGATGTCGTGCAGAAGGACGGAAAGTTTCAAGGCGGTCTTGTCCTTGACGGACTCGTACAGTTCGCGAAGGAACGGGTCGATGTCCTTGTCGAGTTCAAGCTTGTTGAGCTCGTCAAGCGCCGAAAGGACATGGACGTCCGTCGGGAACAGATGGACGTAAATGTCCTGCAGGAGGCCGCAGAGGTTTTTGAAGTCGGGGATGTAGTAGTGCGCCAGCAGGCCGAACTCGTGCAGTAGCCGGAGGGCCCGCGAAAAGTATTTCCCCTCGACGACCGCCTTGAAATACGACAGCGCTTCCTCGCTCTTCTCGTCGGCGAGAAAAATCGGGCACATCTGGTCCACGTTGTTTTCGATGGACCGGATAATGGGGTAGGAGGGATAGCAACCTTCCTCGGCCACCCAGGAGAGGATTTTGAATATCAACTCCGGCCGTCCGGCTATCGTCTCCTCGGGGTCCTTTTTGCAGACGATCTGGTTGTCGGCGTTGACGGCGAAATCCTCGTGGAGGTTTTTGACGCATTGCTCGTCGAAGGTCAGGCTTTCCCAGAAGAGGTTTCTGCTGTACCGCTTCATCGGATAGACGGCGTTGTAAAAATATTCGTGGAAAAACCGCTTCAAGTCGTAATTCATCGATTCGGCGATTTTTTCCCGGACTTCATAGCTCAGCAAGTCGCGCTGGTAACCTTTCTGGTAACAATGCAGGAACAGCCGGACCCGCGACAGGAAGTTGAGGGCGTTTTGCAGGTTTTTGAACGCCGGGGCGCTCAGTTTCTCCCGCGAAAAAAGCTCCTGAAGCAATTCGAACTGGTTGTTCTTTTCCAGCGAATAGCGCCAGCGCGCCAGCGACAACGCCCAATACAGGCGGCGCAGTTCGTCCTTGACGTTGGGTTCCTGTTGAAACACCGTGTTCTGAACGTCGTAACAGGTCTTGTTTTGCAGGCAATGCGCCAGGATCTCGTCCTTGTGGACCCGGGCCGCGGTTTTTATGGAGTCCGCGAACTCGCCGTAAACCCGCTCGTCTCCCGCGACCAGCCGGTGTTCCATCAGCGAGTAGAAGGCCGCCATCTTCCGGGCGTCGAGCTTTTGACCGGTCTCGTCCAGTTCGGAGTAACCGAAACTGCTGGCGGTGCGGAAGATGTCCTGGTGGATGAAAAGATATTCGAAGTAATTGACGATTTTGCCGACCGTCTCGCGCGTCTCGCCCTGGGGCAACGCCTTGGACACGATCTGGATGTCCACGTCCGAGCAGAAATACATTTCCTCGCGGCCGTAACCGCCGCGCGCCGCTATGGCGATGGGGACATCCTGTTCGCGCAGGTCCCGGCCATGGGCCTTGTTATACAACCAGATGGCGGTCCGCAGGCTGGCTTGGACGACGACGTCCACCAGCGCGGTCTGTTTCAGCAGTAGAAGGTGGGAGTTGTCGGAGGTCTGGAGTTCCTTCTTATGCCATTCCGTCGCCTCGTTGACGAATTGGATCGCCCGGTTTTTGTAGTCCAGGTAGAATTTCTGCAGGTCGGAAGCCGGGTCCTCGGGAAATTCATCGGGGGAAACGAGGCGGTCGATTTTTTCGGAAAGGGTTTTTCTGTATTTTTCGGACTGGTTCCTGTTCCACAGGTAAAGGCTGATCATGGAGGCCGGGTTGCGCGCTTTATTGAAAATAATCGCCCTTGGGACCGTCCGGGTTTGGCCGGAAAAGGCAATTTTATTATAGTGTTATAATAATCGTATTGCGAGCGGGATTCAATAGAAAGAGGTCTACCGGGGATGCCCCCGGGGGCAACGCCGCCCCGCGCTGGCGCCGGGGCGGGAATCGCGTTCCGGCGATCGCGTCAGCGTCATCGCCGCGTTAGATCCAGCGTTCGGGCTGGACGGGATCATTTGGCCTTTCCCTGGCGCGCGACGGCCTCGGCGGCTTTTTTGGCCGCTTCCGGGTCGCCCAGGTAGTAATGCGTTTTCGGCGTCAGGTCGTCGTTGAGTTCGTAAACCAGGGGGATGCCCGTGGGGATGTTCAGGTCCACGATTTCCCGGTCGCCGATGTTGTCCAGGTGTTTGACCAGGGCGCGCAGGCTGTTGCCGTGGGCGCAGATCAAGACCTTTTTCCCGGACTGGATGGCGGGGACGATTTCCTGGAACCAATAGGGGAGGAACCGCTCCACGGTGTTTTTGAGGGCCTCGGTCTTCGGGAGGTCCCTCGCGGGGACGTTCGCGTAACGCGGGTCGCGCGCGGGCAGACGCGCGTCGTCGTCGGCCAGCGGGGGCGGAGGGATGTCGTAACTCCGCCGCCAGACGTGCACCTGCTCGTCGCCGTGTTTCGCGGCGGTCTCCGCCTTGTTCAGTCCTTGCAGGCCGCCGTAATGGCGTTCGTTCAACCGCCAGCTCCGGTGCACCGGTAGCCACATCAAGTCCATATCGTCGAGCACGATCCATAACGTGCGGATGGCGCGCTTGAGGACCGACGTGTAGGCCACGTCGAAAACGTACCCCCCCTCCTTCAACAACCGGCCCGCCTCGTGGGCTTCCCGGATCCCCTGCTCGGCGAGGTCCACGTCGGTCCACCCCGTGAAACGGTTCTCTTGGTTCCACACGCTGTGGCCGTGCCGCAACAATACCAATTTGCACATCGCGTTTTCCTCCGTGAGCGGTTTTTGAGGTAGCTCTGCCTCGATTATTACCGGGAATAATATTCCGAAAAGGGGCCTCTTAATATAAACCAAATTTAAAGTCGGATATCAAAGTAATAACGCTTTCGCGGTCTTCTCCCTGAAAATACGCTTGTAAAACCGGCTGAATTTAAATAATATGAACCCATCTCGGTCCCATTTTGCTCAATGATGCCATGAATAAACGGGTCTTTATTTTTTGGTTGATCGCCGGGTTGGTCGGTCTGTGCGTTTCCGGAGCGCAAGCGTCGGAGATCCATAAACCGGCGAAAACCATGCCGGTTTTCGGGCAGGGCGAGAAATCCCATCATCTGCATTGCCCCCTGAACAATCACATGCATCCCGGAGACATTTGTCCGCACGTTTCCGAGAAAAACTGGTCGAACCCCGGACTCTTTCATATCGGGACGGATTGCGGCGGCCTCCCCTATGTCCCCGGTCCGGTGAAAAATCTTTTCCAGGGAAAACCCGACGCGGTCCTGCTTCCGGCCGCCGCCAATATCCTGCCGCCGGCCGGACCGGTCCAGGCGCGATCGCGGGTCCCCGTTTTCCAGCCGCCCGACACTCCCGAACACCCTCCTCGGTTTATTTGATCATCCTTTAAATAAATTCTGGGTTGCCAGTTAAGGACCAGGAACCGAAGCGCTTTGTTTCGCCGGGGTTCTCCTATCCTTTATGGTTACCCGTCCAAAATGGTTGTTCTCCTTAGGGATAGCGGTTTCCCGCCTCCGCGTAAGCGGGAGGCGGCGTAGAGTCCAGCGTCACGCTGGTCATGGAAAGGATGGTTTAACGAAATGAGACTGCGAATCTTGTCGCCCATTATGGCGATTGTTCTGATAGTTTGCGCGTCGGCAACCGCCGTCCAGGGCAAGGAAAAGGAAATCACCCTGAACGATTTGACCGATAAATCCATCAACCTCGAAAACCTGGGCAGACTGGAGGGGCTCGGGAACGGTTACGACGAAAAGGCCCGCCAGACCCTGATCACGGGCTATTTTGTCACGTCGTACAAGTACAACGACAACGGCGTGGCGCACGGCCACGGCAACGAAGACCATTTCGGCCAGGACCCCGCGAACACCAAGAACTTCGGGTTCAATACCTTCACCCTGGGGTTCAACAAAAGGTTCTCCGACCATGTCTGGGGCGCGGCCTCCGTGGAGATTGGGCGGCACGATGGCGGAACGGAGACGGAACTGCACACGGGGGAGGTCCATCTGATCGCCCCCATCGGCAATGGGATCGATTTCACGCTGGGCAAATTCCTGTCCCCGGTCAGTTTCGAGCAGGAGGACGCCCCGCTCATGTTGCAGGCCACGCATTCGCTGGTTTACCAGTTCGCCTCCCCGGCCGAGATGACGGGGTTGATGGTCACTTATCCCTTTTTGGAGAACCTGGAGGTCCGCGGCGTGGTCTTCAACGGCTGGAACCAGCAGGAGGACAACAACTCCAGCAAGAGCCTGGCGTTTCAGGTCGCCTACGCCCCCACGCGGTGGTTGGACGCCAAGCTGTCCTACCTGTGGGGCGCGGAACAGGCCAATAACACGAGCGATCCCCGGCAAGTGGTGGACGGCGTGATTACCGTCCGGCCCTGGAAGGGCTGGCTTTTCGGGGTGGAAATGGCCTACGGCGTGGACCAGAACCAGTCGGTGACGGTCCCGCGCACTGACGCCGAGTGGTTGTCCGGTCAGGCGACGGCCCATTACGACTGGAGCCGGTTTTTCGGGACGACGGCCCGCTACAGCTTTTATGACGATAACAACGCCCGTCCGGACATCCATCCCACCCAGGCGCGGACCATGCACGAAGTCACGTTCGCGCCGGCGTTCCACCTGTTTCCCGATTTCTTCGGGTTTCGGGGATATGGCGTGATCCCGCGGACCGACCACCGCATTTCGGGCGTCGACCTTAGGTTGGAGTACCGGCGCGACTGGATCGACGAGGGAATCGCCAGAGGTTTTTTTACGGACGCCGCCGGGAACAAGAAGTCGGACCGCAATACCGTCATCGCCGAAGTGGTGTTTTCATTTTAAGAGCGTCCAGGAAAATGAGGTTCTTTCAAATTTCCTCCCCCTTGATGGGGGAGGTCAGGTGGGGGTGAAAAGCCAATTTCACCCTCCCCCAGCCCCCTCAAGGG
>JACQQK010000099.1 GCA_016207065.1 Nitrospinota bacterium | reverse complement strand
GAGGCCCGGCCGGTTGGACAAGATGGTCTACATCGGCCCTCCCGACCTGGAGGCCCGGATTCAAGCGCTGAAGATGTATCTGCAGGACCGCCCGGTGGAAAACATCGACGTGCTCCGCTTTGCCCGGGCGCTTGAGGGGTATCCCTACAGCGATATCAGCAACATTGTCGACGAGTCCGCCCGCCTGGCCCTGCGAGAGGGGAAGCTGTTCATCCGCAACGAACACCTGGAGGAAGCGGTCCGCCGCAACCCATCGAGCTTGACGGCGACGGGGTTGGCCAAATACAAGAATTTCCAACAACGCGGCATTTGAAAAAAACGCCGGTCTTGGCGGGTAGCGGAAACAAAAAAAAAGCCGACCCGCTCGCCGGGTCGGCTTTTCCTTAGGACAAGGGTTTTACGTTAAAACTAAAACCCTCCAGGGGCAAATTAGTTGCAAGACACGGTTACGGGAATAACGCCCGTGTTGGTGATCTTGACCAAACCGCTGATATCGCCGATGGAATCGCCGCGGCTGAATTCGGGTTGGTGCGTCAACACGACCTTGGCCCGGCCATTCTCGCCGCGTTGCTCGATCCCGGTCAAACCATGATCGGCGCCAACGAAGGTAGCATTGCTGTCGTTCGGCCCCAAGGTGAGGGGAACGGTCGTGAAATTGGAGGATTTCCACACGACCAGACTGGCGGTGCCGCGGTCGTTCGAGGTGTGGCCAAAATTCTTCGCGTCCGTGGCGGGCTCGACTTTCGCCACTTCCACGGTGATCGCCTTGGCGTTGTCGCAAGAAGCCGTCTGGCCCTTCGCAATCTGGTCCGCAAACGCGGAAGCGGAGAGGGAGACGAAAAACGCCAGAGTCAATAATGTCACTTTCTTCATTGCCTTGCTCCTTTCAAAAAATTTTCGTTTTTTTTCCTGACCAACCCTAAAATCGCCAAACTCCTTGTTTCTTCCCTGGCCCGCATTCAACGGCGAACTTGAGATGACCGCCAACGCGAGATCCCGCATGAAAGTCCGACGAGGGCCAGAAGGTATTTCTACCTTTGATAGACTTTGGGGCGAGTGTAGACGATTTAAAATCTCCCCGGTATCGGCAAAAACCCTTTTTTAGCCTAAAAGGTATTCTTTTAAAGAATAGGTGTTTTTCCTACGATCGATCGCGAAAAATAACGGCGGGGTTTTTCGAGGCGGGACGCTTGGGAGGGCTTCGGACAACGGTCCTGTCGGGACCGCCGGCGGTCGCTAGACCAGTTGGTTGAGTATGGCGTACTGGATCAGCTGGGCGTTATTCCTCATTTTCATCTTTTCCAGGATATGGGTGCGATGGGTGCCCACGGTTTTCACGCTCAAGGACAGTTCCTTGCCGATCTCGGTGAGCGACTTGCCCGCCCCGATCATGCAGAAGACCTGATATTCCCGGTCGGAAAGATATTCGTGGGGCAGTTTTTCGTGGTCGGCGAAATCGAACGCCAGTTTTTCCGTGAGGGCGTGGCTCACGTACCGGCCGCCGCGCGCGACCTTGCGCACCGCCTCCATCAACTGGTCGGAAACGCTTTCCTTGGTCAAATACCCGGAGGCCCCCGCGCGGATGAACCGCATCGCGTATTGGTCCTCGGGGTAAACGCTCAGGACCAAAACGGCCATCTTGGGCCGTTCCACCTTCAGTTGCTTCAAGGTCTCCAGACTGCTCTTCCCGCCCATGGAAATATCGAGCAGGACCACGTGATAGGCCCCGGTCCGGACCTTCTCGAGCAACTCGGCTCCATTGGAGGCTTCGCCCGCCACCTCAAGGTCCGGCGTGTCGGAAAACGCGTGCTTCAGGCCCTGGCGGAAAATGGGGTGATCGTCGGCTATGAGAATCTTGATCTTGGCGCTGTCTTTTCGTTCGCTCATGATGTTTTTAATGCCTTATTTTTATGGTTACCGCGGTGCCTCGGTCCTCTTCGCCCACGATATCCACCTGCCCTCCCCAGACCAAGGCGCGCTCGCGCATGCCCAATATTCCCAACGACCGGGGGTCGGATATCTGGCTGGGAGTTATTCCTATGCCGTTGTCTCTGATCTCCAATATAACGATATCGTCTCGATCGGTCAAACTGACATATAATTCGCTGGCCCCGGCATGACGCGCCACGTTGGTCAGCGTTTCCTGAAAAATCCTGAACAACGTCGTGGACCTCCCGGGATCCAGGTTGATTTCGCCCGGAAACGAAGCAAACTCGAACCGGGTTCCCGTCCGCTTCTGAAACTCCTGCCCCTGCCACTCGATGGCTTCGGAAAGACCCAACACGTCCAATATCGGCGGCCGCAAATCCGAGGAGATTTTCTTTATCGTCTGGATGGTGGTATCGACGAGGTTCAACATCAACCCGGTCCGTTCCCTCAACCCGCTGTTGGCCTCGGAATCGATCCTCTTGTCCAGGAGCGAGAGCTCCAGTTTTATCGTGGTCAACACCTGGCCCAGTTCGTCGTGGACCTCGCGGGCGATGCGCGTCCTTTCCTCCTCGCGCACCAATTCCAGGCGATGGTAGAGCCGGCGCAACTGTTCGCGGGAATACTCCCGCTCGTCCCCCGCCCTCTTGCGCTCGATGACCCGCCCAAGCTGGGCGCCGATGTTCGCCATGATCCTCAAAAACCGCGGGTCCGGCTCGACCGACGCGGAGGAAAAGAACTCCATCACCCCCACGATTTCCGTCCCGATCAGGATGGGGAAGGCGAACCCGGCGCGGACGCCGATGTTCTCGGCGACCTTGGCCCTGGGGAAATTGGCGTCCTGCGTCACGTCGATGATCCAGGCGGGTTTTCCGCTGGACATCACGCGGCCCGGCAAACCTTCTCCCGATGCCAGCGGGGTGGACTCGGTGACCCGGCGGAAAGTTTCAAACCGCATAGGGTCCTCGAAATACCAAATGCTACTGGGGACCAGATGCCCGTTCTTGCCGGAAAAATAGATATGGCCCACGGGCCATCCGGATTCCTTACAGACCCTTTCCAAACCGTATCGCATGGCCCCTTCCACGGCCTGACTCTCGTTGGCCGAGACCACGATGTCGTTGTACAACTGGATATAGGCGCCCTCCTTGCGCAACAGGTCGTTGGCCGAGTTCAATTCAGCCGTGCGCTCCCGGACGCGGCCCTCCAACTCCGCATGGGCCTCGAGCAATTTGGCGGCCGACCGGCTTTGGAGCAGGCACAAAAACGCCGTCACCCAGATCACCACCAAGGACAGGAGGCGGTTCACGAGCACCATCCAAAATACCGCGCCCGGAGGTTTCACGAAATACCCCACGACGGTCAAAACCGAACCGGTCACCGCGGCGGCCAGGATGAAACGCCTGTCCCGCGAAAACAGGCTGAATAAAACCAGGACCACGTACGGCTCGCCCCCCGCCACGCCCAGCGGCAACAGACCGTCGATATACAACATGACGGAGGCGAGGAGCGCCCCGACATACAGGTACCGCGCCCGGAATAATTTGTGTTTTCCTATATACTCATACATGGATCGGCGCCTTCTGCCCTTGGAGCAAGTCCCGCAAGGAGGGTTTTGACGAACGAAAAATCCGCAATTCGATCATACAATAAATTTTCGCGGTCCGTCTACACTGCGGACCGAAAAAAGCGGGGCCGGTCTCTCCCGTTTCGAAAACGCGCGTCTCATTAACCCGGATATCGCGCGAACAAAAGGGGGCGATTGGCGGGGGACCGCTTGGGACCGGGAGACAACGCCTGCCGGGTCGAAATAGGGGATGGGACAGTTTGTATCCGGGGTTTTTAAATCCCCCCAGCCCCCCTTTGTTAAAGGGGGGATCTTCCTTTCCCCCTTTGAAAAAGGGGGACCGAGGAGGACTTCCCAGCTTTCGACTCGAGTAAAATTTTCGACTCATGCAATATGCGGGTTAAGCTTGCGCAAACGAGGATGGAATGATAAATAGGCTCGACGTATAAACGTTTTTGTCCCTCGGACCATGATCCAGACGCCCGTTTCCCCCCGCCCGGCCCCGCCAGGCGAAAATACTCCTCCGTCCCGCGAAAAGGACTTTCTGTTCGTTTGCCGCGCGGGATACGAAACCGTCCTGCGGGAGGAAATCGCGGAGCGCGCCGGGAAACCCGGCCGTCCCGCCGGCTTCGGCAAAGACTGGCGCGCCCAGAACGGCGTCGTTCTGCTACCGCAACCGGACGCGGACGCGAAAAGCGCCCTCGCGTCCGGCGAATTCGTTTTCGAACGGCAACGTCTGCCGGAGGCGTCGCCGGTCCTCGCCGCTTCCATCAAAACGTTCGCCCAAGCCGTCATCCAGGACCATTTCCCCTTGATCGACCGGTCGGACCTGCCGTGGACCCTCCATGCCTTCACCCCGGACGTCGAGGAGTTCAAGTCCCTGCGCCCGAGGGTCAAAAATATCGAGAAGGCCATCCTGGAAAAACTGAAAAAACGGTTCGGCAGAATGCGCCGAAGATACGCGCCCGCGCAAACCCTGGGCGGATCGGACGCCTACCTGGTCGTCCAATTGTGCATGGACCAGCCCGGGCGCGTGTACCTGTCGATCGGCCCCAAGACGCCGTTGATCCACCCTTTTCCCGGAGGCGAGCAAAGGATGAGTTTCGACCCGCGATCGCCGTCCCGCTCCTACCTGAAACTGTCGGAAGCCGTTTCCCGGATGCGCGAAACGCCGCTCGCGGGACAGACGGCGGCCGACCTCGGCGCCGCCCCGGGGGGATGGTCGTATTTTTTACTCAAGGCGGGATGCCGGGTGACGGCGGTGGATAGAGGTCCGCTGAAAATCAAGGACCCTTCCGCTCTCCCCGGGGAACTCAAGATCGTCGATACGGACGGCATGCGCTTCGCCCCGGAGGACGAGCGGCGTCCCTTCGACTGGATGTGTTGCGACATGCTTCGCCCGCCCCGCCAGACCTTGCAATTGCTGGAGCAATGGATCGCCCGCTCGTGGATGCGGCGCTTCGTGGTCAACGTCAAACTCCCCCAGAAAAATCCCCTGACCCTCGTCCGGGAAGCCGAGGACTTTCTCGCGAGGCAAGACCTGGCCTTTTACAAAATCAAGCAACTCTATCACGACCGCGACGAAATCACCCTGATGGGACGGTTGAAAACGTAAGGCCGCATGAGACAAATATCCGGGGAAAACCCGCCTGGGCCCGCAACCCGGGCGGGACTAAAGAGCGTTGTATTATGACGGCGACTGTGATTAAATGTCCAATGCGGACCGTCGCATCGCGTTGCCGCGCCCAGGCAAATTTGGCCTCCATATCCCCATGAAACGCCCCTCCGGATTATTCAAGGATCGCTCCGCGGACCAGACAGTCAAGCTGTTTCTCGACCGGTTTTCCGGCGCCGCGTCGTCTCCCGCCGCGCGCGATTTTCTGGACGCTTTCGAGGAAAGCGCTTCCTCGCCCGGTCTCTCCGAAAGCGAGAGGACTTCGGCGCTGTCCCGGCTGGAAGCGTTGCGCGCGATTTTCTCCGCGCGCTTCGAAAACGCCTTCCGCCCCGCCCCCGAGAAGAAAACCGATCTGTCGCCGCCGTCCGGCCTGGCCCTGGCCCCCGACGGCTCGCTCGCCGTCTCCGACGATTTCAACCACCGCGTCCAGATCTACGACCGGCACGGGGCGCTGGTTCGCCAGTTCAGCGGCAAGGGCAAAAATCCCGGCCAACTGACTTATCCCAAGGGTTTGACGACGGACTCCGGCGGCAACATTTACGTGGCCGACAGTTGGAACCACCGCGTACAGAAATTCGATCCGAGGGGGAACCCCCTGCTCTCGTTCGGCGGTTATGGGGAAGGACGGGGACAAATGAACGAACCCTACGATGTCCATATCGACCCCATGGGGAACCTGGTCGTGGTCGAGCGGTACAACCACCGCCTGCAGTTTTTCAGCCCGGACGGGAAGTCCCTCGGATGGGTGGGAAACCGCGGCACGGCGCTGGAGGCCCGGCTGGCCTGGCTGTACGACACCCCTCCCGTCCTGCTGGACCCGGTCGTTTTCGAATTCCCGACATCCATCGCCCGCGACAGCCAAAACGCGTATTACGTCGCCGACAGCGGCAACCACCGGATCGTAAAATTCGACTCCGAATGGCGGCAGGTCCTGACCTGGGGCGAGCGCGGCGCGGGGCCGGGCCAATTTCAATACCCGCTGTGCGTGACCTCCGGTCCCGGAGGCATGCTGTTCGTCGCGGACCTGAACAACGACCGCATCCAGGCTTTCACCTCCCAAGGCCAGTTCCTCTTTGCCCTCGCCGAGGCCGACGCCTCGACGCCGTTGAAAATGCCCGGCCTGACCCTGGCGGGTCCCGACGGAACGCTTTATGCCGCCCTGACCTTCGACACCAGAATCCTGCGTTTCAAAGCCCCCGTCCTTACCGAGGAAGCGATTCTGGAAAACCAGGTCCTGTTGAATCGCGAGCGGAGCCTCGCCTTGTCCTCGCTCGGGCAACTGTACGAGGAGTGCGGCGATTTGGAATCCGCCGCCCGGAAGTACGAGGAATCGTTTCAAGCTCTCTTGGAGGAAAAAACGGAAACCGGAGGAAATGCCTCTTCCGGCTGGCGGAAAAACCTGCCCCTGGTTTTGAATCGCCTGGCCTCGGACTTTGCCGGGAACAACGAAGACCTTCTATTGAAAGGGCTGGGCCTGTTCGACGATCTGTTGCGGGAATCCCGGCAAAAAGTCCTGTCCGGTGTCCGGGAATGGGAAAACACCGGCTCCGAGTTCCTGCAAAGACTGTTCGCGAGGGAAGCCGCCATCCTGCAAGAAACCGAGGACCCGAGGGTCTTCGACAGGAGCTTCCATCTTGCGGAAAGGGCCCACAAGGAGCGATACAGGGAAATCCGCGGGTTGTTCCACGACTACCGGACGGTCGCGGAGAAATTCGGCGAGTACGCGTTCGCGCTCTTTTCCCGGCCCTTGCCGGACGCCGGCAAGGAGCGTCTCCGGCAGACCTTGCGGCGGCGCCTGGACGATATCCGCGAAACGATCGACCTCCACATCGACAAAAAGGAAAAAAACGAGGAGGCCATGGTCCGGACGTTTTCCGCGCCGCAAGACGACGGGAAAAAGTGGGAGGAGTTCCGCCTGAAATTCCACGCGAACGTCCAGGCCCTGGACGCCCTCAAGCATTTCCATTTCGAACTGCGCGTCCTGCTGAAAATATGCAAGGCCGCGCTTCTGGACCCCGCCAACGCCCCGGCTTTCGCGGGGTTCTTGAAGGAGACCTTCGCGACGCCGGAAGGCTCCCGTCCCCTGGGCCGGATTCTCCTCCGCACCCAGGAGGATTGGGGCGATCACTCGGGACTCAACTCGCTTTTACTGGACCTCATGGACTCGGCCTTTCGACTCCCGGAAAGCGGCGGACCGCGAAAGCGCGCCCTCAGGGGCGACTATTTCTCGCCCCTGTCCTTCGACTCCGAGGACATGGAATACGAGGACATTTTCCGCTCCCTGGCGATCGAAGGGACGCCGATGGAGCAAACGGCGGACGGCCTGCTGTGCGGAGACGAAATCCATGCGCCCTGGGACGGCGACGCCCAGGAGACCGCCCGGCGCCTGGACGAGGTCTTTCAATACCAGAAAGCCTACGAGGACAAGAATGTCGAGTTGTTCGCGCAACTCGACCAACTGCGCGAACAGAGAATGGACCTTGACGACGCCTTGCGGAAGGCGGACACGAGGGACCCCAAAGCCCCCATACCCATCGTCAAGACCTCCCAAGCCGTGGATTTTCAAATCAACCTGGTCCGGCGCATGCTCATGACCCTGCGGATCAACGAAGCGCGGAACCTGTCGCGATTGACCCTGGGCGGCGCCGCGTTCTCGTTGCAATCGTCCGCGAAAGGGGGTCCTCTCCTCGAATCGTTCCTGAAAAAACTGAGAGAATACGACTCGACGCTGGAGAGCGAAATCGCCGGCCTGCACGACCGGAGAAAGACCCGCTACCTGGAAGTAGCGTCCCTGGAAAACCAGACGGAGGAACTGGGCGCCAATCTATCAGCCGACAACTTCGAGAAGTCCCTGGACACAAAGCGCGGGGTCGTCCGCGCCCAATGGGCTTTCGAGCAGATTCAATTCAACCTCGACCGCCGTTACCGGACGCGCAACTTCCTGCGGAAATTATTGCGGTTGACCGGCGACGCCTCGGCGTTCGGCCCCCTCGACCCGGAAACCCGGGGGGACGGATTGAGACTGAAACGCCATTTCGGCAGGTGCGGTCCCCCGGCGGGCAAATTCATCTCCCCATTAGGGCTGACATACACCCGCGACGGCGACCTGCTGGCCGCCGACCACAACGGCAACTCCATTTGCAGGTTCTCGGGAGAGGGGATTTTCAAGTCCTCCTTCGGAAGCTTTGGCAACTCCCCGGGCGCGTTTCAATATCCGACCTCGGTCGCGGAGGACTCCAAGGGGAATGTCCTCGTGGCGGACTCGCACAACGTCCGCGTCCAGAAATTCACGGCGCGGGGGAAATTCATACTGGCGTTCGGCGACCGGGGCGGCCCGGAGGAAAAAACCGGGACGGCGTTCTCCATTTCCGTCGACCGGGAGGACAACGTCTGGATCGCCGACACCGCCAACCATCGCCTGCTGGTCTTCGACCCCGAAGGCCGGTTCGTCCGCGCCATCGGACGGCGCGGGGAAGACCCGGGAAGCCTGGCCCAACCCACGTGCGTCCACTGCCTGGAGAACGGGGATTATATCGTCGGCGACCGGTCGGACTCCCCCCTCAAACGCTTCGACGCCGGCGGCAATTTACTCCGCGCCTTCAAAAGAGGCCCCGTCCCCCGCGGCGACATCTTTTATATCGCCGTCCACCCGGAAAGCGGCGTCTTCGCCGCGGACTCGTGGAACAATCAAATACTACGCCTGAACGGGCGTCTTGAACTCGTCCGCATGCACAACCGCGCCGGACGGCGCGCCGAGGACCTCGGCATCGTCGGCGGGCTGGCCATCCATGGCTCCTCGTTGGCCGTCGCGAACCACGACTCCCATAAAATCCAGCTATTCGAACTGCCTCGTTAGAAACAGGAACCGGACCGCGATACGCGGACCAACCGCGCGGGATGTTTTTATGGAGCGCAAAGCCTCCCGGCCTTGCATCCGCCGAAGGCGGAAGCCAGGTCCGGCCGCGGTTTGGCGCCGTCCCGTTTCAACGGCCGGCGCCCTCTTTTTTATTGGCGGATTCAACTCGTAAGAGCGCTACTTTGGCGGTCGGTTTAAGAGGCAAGCTGGGGTAATATCCTCAGCGTTTCTTAAATCGCCAAATCCAAGGAGCGCCGATGAGAGCATACGCCCGGCTTGCCCAGGAACAACGAT
>JACQQK010000111.1 GCA_016207065.1 Nitrospinota bacterium | reverse complement strand
GTCGTCCGGCGTTTCCCAAAAAGCGAAGGCCAAGCTGGCGGAGGAGGAAAAGAAACAACGGGTCCAGGTCGAGAAAATCGTGAGCGACCTCAACCTGAGCGGCGAGGTGATGGACAAGATCATCGAAAAGATTTACGAGATTGCCGCCCAGATCCGGGAAGCGGGCAAGCAGGAGCGCAACCTGGAAAAAGAGTTGGACATGCCCCTTGGCGACGTCAAGAAATACGCGAAAAACTGGACCAAGCAGAAGAGCGTCAAGTTGCCCAACGGCAAGACCGTCACCAAGGTCCAATACGACAACCACATCAAGATCGTCCAGGCTGGCCGGCGCAAGATCGGCAAAATCGAAAAAATGACCTCCACCCGCAAGGACCATTTGTTGTCCACGGTCCGGGCGATCGCGCGCGGCCGCGTCAAGGACAAGACGGCCAAAAGGGAATTGGCGGAAGCCAACCTGCGGCTGGTGGTCAGCATCGCCAAGAAATACACCAACCGCGGCCTGCAATTCCTCGACCTCATCCAGGAAGGCAACATCGGCCTCATGAAGGCGGTGGACAAATTCGAGTACCGGCGGGGATACAAGTTCAGCACCTACGCCACCTGGTGGATCCGCCAGGCCATCACCCGCGCCATCGCCGACCAGGCGCGCACCATACGCATCCCGGTGCACATGATCGAGACCATCAACAAGTTGATCCGCGTCTCGCGTCACCTGGTCCAGGAACTGGGCAGGGAACCCACGCCGGAGGAGATCGCCGAGAAAATGAGCCTGCCCGTCGACAAGGTCCGGAAAGTCCTCAAGATCGCGAAGGAGCCCATCTCGCTGGAAACCCCCATCGGCGAGGAGGAAAACAGCCACCTGGGCGATTTCATCGAGGACAAGAAAATCATGTCCCCGATCGACTCCGTGGTCAAAAAGAACCTGAAGGAGCAGACCCTGAAGGTGCTGGCGACCCTGGCCTCGCGGGAAGAAAAAGTCCTGCGCAAACGCTTTGGGATTGGGTTGGACTCCGAACACACCTTGGAGGAAGTGGGGCAGGATTTCGCCGTGACCCGCGAGCGCATCCGCCAGATCGAAGCCAAGGCCCTCAGGAAACTGCGGCATCCCAGCCGGAGCAAGAAACTTCGAAGCTTTATCGAGGGATGATTACGGGCCTATAGCTCAGCTGGTAGAGCCCCCGGCTCATAACCGGATGGTCCCAGGTTCGAACCCTGGTGGGCCCATTTTCCTCCTTGGATTGTTTTTGGAAAAACCGGGAAACCCGTCTCCGCGGGTCCCCGGTTTTTTTTTGTCCCGCCTCAAAAAAATACTCTCCCGCCTTGACACGACGCCCGCGCAATATTATGTAACGGTCAGACAAGACTGAAACTCTTCGGCGCCGAAGTCAGCTTTCGACTCGAACAACCACAACAAACCCGAAGAAGGAGGAATTGCCATGACGTTACCCAACGACCCTGGGACCGTATTGGGCCATTGGCTCGACCCTGACGTTTTCCTCAACAGCGCCCTGGCCCATCTGGATTTTTGTCCCGATGAGCGCCACAACGTCCCCCGGGTGAATATATTCGAAAAACCCGGAGAGTTTACGCTCGTCGCGGAAGTCCCCGGCTACAAGGACGGGGAAATCCAAATCTCCGCGGAAAACGGAATGTTGCGCATGAAGGGCGGCCGGAAACCGGTTGGGCCGGATAGCGACGGCGTTTGCCGGGCCCGCGAATTCGAGCAAATGAATTTCGAAAGAAGTTTCCGGCTCGGAGACACTCTGGACGCGGAGAAAATTTCCGCGAAACTGGAAAGCGGTTTGCTGACGCTGACCCTTCCGAAAAAGGAGGAGGCCAAACCCAGGCGGATCGACATAAAAATTCAATCCTGACTTGCCCCGCAAAACCCGGTCCGCGCGGCGCCTTCCCGCGGGCCGGGTTTTTTATCTTCCCGCCGTCCTGGAAGCCCACGGATGGACAGCATGGAATTCAACTCTTTTTTTGTTCGTAAAAAAGAAATCGCGAAATTCGCACTAATCGCTTTGAGCGGATTTTTGGATATGATAGATTACTTATAAAAAGAGCGAATACCGCGACCGCGCGTCTCCAACATCGTATAGAGAAAGATAAAAAATGAAATCCATGGCAATGATCACGGAAAAAGACATCGAGACCATCAAAATGGCCCTCAACGATTCCATTTCCGATATGAACATAGAACTGAAAGGCAACCTGGCGGACAAGAAGAGAGAGGAAATCCTGGAATATAAAAACAAGTACAATATGGTCCTCGATAAACTGGCGAAAAACCCGTCGGTCTATGCCTTGGGAGAGTATGAGCTCGATATCGCGGCGGGCGGGTTGAACGACGCCATCGAGTTGCTCGACGAAACCGCCACGGACGACCTGACGGATTCGGAAAAAAACGACATCCTGGCGTACAAGAACGATTGCCTGCGCCTGGTTGGCATTCTCGCGGGATGACCGGCTCCCGTCGGCCGCGCTCTAAACGTGGCCGTCCTTCGACAGGCTTAGGGCGACAATAGAGCCGTCATGCCGAGCGTGTCGAAGCATGACCCGTTGCGCGAGCTTATGCGGCCAAGCGCCAGGCAGGGTCGAATTGCTTTTTCACCCCCGTGTCACTCTCTTCTCACCAGCCATCCCTCGCAGAAAAACATGAGCGCCACCAGCAGGAACAGGGGCGCGGTCAAGGGAAAGTTCTTGCCGGGAGAGGCGGTTTCCTCGACGATCGGCGGAGCGGCAACTGCAACGCGCATTCCCGCGAGGCGGTCCTTGATTTCTTTCTCCCCGATTTTTTCGGGAGCGGATTCCCGCGTGTCGATATTGACGGTAAACCCCCCGGCGGGCTCGGCCCCGGGAGGCAGTTGGAAAACGGCTTGCGGCGGAGGCCCCGGCGCTTTCCCGGAAGTCATGGCGGACGCGCGGTATAGCCGGTAAGTCCCCGGACGCATGGTGTCCTCGAACCTGACCTCTCCCATCGAGTTCTTGTTCAGGGGCGAAATTTTCCCGCCCGGCGACTGCGCGTAGCCTCCCTCGCCCGCGTTTTCCCAGACGAAGGGCTCTCCCACCAGGATGTCCTGCCGCGCGATGCTTTCCAGACTCCGTGCGGAATATTTCACCCACCGTTGAATCCAGGGAACAAACGTGGGCTGGATCGGGAAGTCGTTCCAGTCGCGGTCGATGGAGGAGACAAATAAAACGGTTTTCCCCTTGCCGACGTTCGCTTCCACCGCGGCGGGATACCCGTTTTCGAAACGCATGGGGACGTCGAACTTTCTGCCCTCCCTGGGTTCCACGCTGTAGAGGGAATTGAACCGGATGTTTTCCATCTCCTTCAACGTATTGAGCGAAAAGATTTTCAGGACCGGATGTTCGCTGGGCTGGAGTTTCAATCGAAAAGGAGAGTCCTCAAGGCCGACCTGGTTGAGGGATTCGATCCTTACCGGCAGAAGGTTCCCCAGTTTCTCGTTGTAGAATTTCGGGTCCACCTGGTCGCCCAGGGAAATGAACAGCGCTCCGCCGCGCAGTACGAACGCTTCCAGTTCCCGCTCGTATTGTAAAGGCAGGGCGCGGACGTTGCAGAGCGCCACGGCGGAGAAGTTCAGGAGATTGTAGCGCGGGAGTTCCGCCAGCGTGGAGATCGTGAGGTCGATGTCCGAAAGCGACGAGGAGAACGGGTTCAACGCCCGCTCCAGGTAAAATGTCTCGCTTTGATGGGCCACGGTCCTGGGGTCCCCGTCCACGATCAGCGTTTTGATTTTCTGGTCGGGTTGGTCGAAGAAATGCCGGACGTTGTCCGCCGGCAAGGCGTCGTCCTGGATTTCGACGCGCCCCTCCGCGGGATCGCTTCCCAGGTAGGGGAGGGAAAATTCCTTTTCCGCCGCGCCGCCGGGCGGCAGGTTGACGAACCCCTCGCCCTGTTTTTTTCCGTCGATCCAGAGGGAAATGGAAAGACGGTCCGCGGGTTTTCCCGGCGCCAGGCTCCGCACGCGCGTTTTGACGCGGAGCGTCCGGCTGGTGGACAGGAATTCCTGCGCCACATCGAGGTTTTCGACCGCCGCGCGGTTTTCGCCGTCGCGCAAGCCCGAGAAGTCGGCCACCCGGACATCGTAGTCCCTCGCCCCGGCGGCGTTTTCCGGAAAATCCTCCTTGTCCCAGCCGTTTTTTTGGAGGTCCGTCAGGATGAAGATCCGCTTGATTTTTTTCGAGGAGGTCCCGAGAAGCTCAACGGCCTGGGTTACGGCCTTGCCGATCTGGGTTGTCGCGTAAGACGGTTGGGAGACTTTCAACAGGTTCAAAACGACGTCCCGGTCCGACGTCCACCCTTGGGCGATGCGGGAGGGGGCGGAAGCGAAGACCAGGCTGAACTCGCTGTTGTCCGGCATCTTTTTGATTGTCGTCGTCAGCGCCGAGACCGCCTCGCCATGGAGCGAAGCGGTTTTTGACCTGGCGCCCATGCTGTACGAATCGTCCATGACGATGACGTTGGACGCCGGAGCGGACGCGAAAAGGTCCTCGCCCTTCCCGAGGGAAAAGATGGGATTGGCCAGGGCCAGGCTGAAAAACGCGATCGCCAGGCAACGCAGGGCCAGCAACAGGAGCCGGTTTGGGCGCGACCGCTTGATCGAGCGTTTCTGCGATTGGAGCAGGAGGTAGACGGCGGAAAACTTCACGCGCGTCTGCTGGCGCCGGGTCAGCAGGTGCATGAGGACCGGCGCGGCGACTCCCAACAGTCCCAAAAGATAAAGGGGGGAAAGAAAGGCGAGGTTCATCTCTTGCCCAGGCTCTTGCGTTTCAGGAGGTAGTAGCTCAATGCCTGTTCCAGGGGCGAGGCGGTGTCCATGAAAACATAGTCCACTCCCAGCGTGGGACAGTTCTTCCTGTAAAAATCGATTTGTTCGCGAATGAGGTTTTGATACGCTTCCCTGATTTCCGCGGCGTCCAGTCCGACGGGAGGGTCGTCCTCCAGGGAGTCGAAGGCGATGTCCCCCTCGAACGGAAATAGGGCCTCGTCGGGATGAAGGACGTGGAACAGGATCGCCTCGATCCCCCGCGCGCAAACGAGCCTGAGGTTTTTGAGGACGTCGTCCTCTTTCGCCAGCAGGTCGGAAATGACGATCAACAGGCTCCGGTTGGGCAACCTTTCGATGATGGAGTTCACCGTTTGCCCGATGCGCGTGATCCCTCGCGGTTCCGCTTCGGCGATGCCGTGCAGGATGTGCTGGAAATGGGAGGGCTTGGAGCGCGGCGGGATGTGGGTCAAGGCCGCGTCGTTGAAAAGGATGAGCCCCACGGCGTCGAACTGTTTCAGCAACAGATAGGACAGCGCCGCCGCGAGAACGCGGGCGTAATCCATTTTATTCATGGCCCTGGACTCGGGGCGCGGGGAAACGTAGCCCATCGAGCCGCTGGCGTCCAGCAGGATGTGGCATTTGAGGTTGGTGGACTGCTCGAACTGTTTTACGTGGTATTTGTCGGTTTTGCCCACCACTTTCCAGTCGATGTGCCGGATCTCGTCGCCGGGCGAGTAGTCCTTGTACTCGGCGAATTCGACGCTGGAACCCTTGTGGCGGCTCCGGTGCTGGCCGGACAGAAGCCCTTCGACCAGGTTCCGGGCCTGGATTTTCAAGGCGGAAATCCGGGAGAGGATTTCCGTGTCTTGCATGGCGCTCGTCGGTTCCGGCATGGAAATAGTTTGGGAAATTGGCGGCGGATACTTTAAAATGGATCGATAAACGGCGTCATTTCAACAGTAATGCCAAAAGGCATCGAGAAGCGGGGAACTTTTGCTTTTATCATAGTTTTACCCCCGCCATTAAGCAAATCAAATCCGAAGCTCGTTAATCGTCTTTTCACCCTGTAATTGGGTCAACCATGCATTCGACGCGTTATTGTAAATTCCATTATTTTGAAGGCGAATCGGAGCATTGGGGGCTCCTGGACCGCAAATCGTTCGCGATGAAAGGGTCGAAGCCGCATTTTACCCCCGATACTCCTTTCACGCCAATCCATCTGAAACTGGAGCTGAATTTCGACTGGGACGAGGAGCGGGTCTGGGGCGTCACCACCCATCAACTGGCCGCCAAGGGGCACGACCTCCGGGAAGTCCGTCTGGACGCGATGCATCTGGAGGTTTCCAGGGTCCTGCTGGGCGGGAAGACCGCGGAGTTTGAAAATACCGGCGAGAACCTTTCGGTCCCGCTCAAAAAGCCGCTGAACCCCGGACAGCGCGTCGAAATCGCGGTCCACCACTCCGTCGCCAAACCTCAGGCGGGGATTTATTTCACCAAGCCCGACAAGCATTACCCCGACCGGTTCAAGACCGTTTGGACGCAAGGCCAGGACGAGGATTCCCGGTATTATTTCCCGTGCCTGGACAAGCCCAATTTCAAACAGACCACCGAGGTTGTCCTGCATCTGCCGCCGGGGATGTTCGGGCTTTCCAACGGCAAACTGATAAACAGGAAGTCCGGCCCGAGGGAGTCCCTGTACCACTATAAATTGGACATTCCCTATTCCACGTATCTCCTGACGATCGTGGGAGGGGAGTTCTCCGAGGCCAGGGACAAATGGGAGGACATCGACATCCGCTGGTACGTGCAGAAGGGCAGGGAGAAGGAAGGGGCCAACTCGTTCAAGGACACCGCGCGGATCATGGCCTTCCTCTCGGAGTACACCGGCTACCGGTATCCGTACAAGAGCTATACGCAGGTCGCCGTCCCCGAGTTCGTGTTCGGGGGGATGGAGAACTTCACCGCGACCACGCAGACCGACCTCACGCTACACGACGACCGCGCCCATTTGGACATGGATTCCAACGGCCTCGTCGCGCACGAGGCGGCGCACATGTGGTTCGGGGACCTGGTCACCGCCAAGAACTGGTCCCACGCCTGGTTGCACGAGTCCTTCGCCACGTTTTTCGACGCCCTCTACACCCGCCACTCCAAGGGGGAGGACGAGTTCCGCTACCAGGTCCTGGAGGACGCGGAGACCTATTTCGCCGAGGACGCCAAATACCGCCGTCCTATCGTCACCCATATCTACAAGGAGCCGATCGATTTGTTCGACGCGCACCTTTATCCCGGCGGGGGCGTCCGCCTGCGTCACCTCATTTCGATCGCCGGAGAAAAATTATTCCGCGAGGCGGTCCGGGTGTACTTGAAGCGCCATGAGTTCGGGCTCGTCGAGACGGTGGACTTCGTCCGTTGCCTGGAGGAAGTCGCCGGACGCAACTTCGACGAATGGCTGGACCAGTGGATTTACCGCGGCGGCTATCCCACGCTGGAAATAAGCTTTAAGTGGGAGGACAAGTTCCATCTGGCGGTCGTGGAGATCAAGCAGACCCAGAAGGCGGACAAGAAGGACGAGGAACTGCTGTTCAAACTGCCGTTGAAAATCGCCTTCTACAATTCCCGGTCGAGCGAGGTCTTTCCGCTGGAAATCAATGGCAAGGAAGAAAAGTTTTGCTTCCGGTTGAAGAGCAAGCCCCTGTTCCTCCGCTTGGACCCGGACTACGAATGCCCCTGCAAAAAGACGAAGCTGGAGATGTCCCGGCCCATGTTGCGCGAGCAGTTGAAACGCGACCCGGACCCCATCGGCCGTATCGAAGCCTCCGCCGAACTCGCCGTCAAGCCCTCGACCGGCGACGTCAAGTTTCTGGGGGACTGTTTGCGGAAGGAAAAGTTCTGGGGCGTCGCGGAGCGCATCGCCTCCGCCCTGGGGAAAATCGGCGGCGACCTGGCGCGCGACCTGCTCATTAAAGGGCTGAGGATTTCCCATCCCAAGGCCCGGCTTGGAGTCGTCAAGGCGCTGGGCGGGTTTGTCCACGACGAGAAAGCCGCCGCCGCGTTGCGGAAAGTCGCCCACGGCGACCCTTCCTACCGCGTGGAGGCCGGGGCGCTTTCGGCCCTTGGAAAAATAAGGGACAAAAAATCGCGGGAGTTTCTGGAGCGTTCTCTCGGCCGGCCATCTCATAACGATATGGCCCAAAGCGCCATCTACAACGCCTTGGGAGAGTTGGAGGACGACAAGTCCTGGGATTGTCTCCTCCGGGGCGCCGAGTATGGCGCGGCCAGGAACAGCCGGGGCGCGGCGATGCGGGCGTTGGCCCGGCTGGCCCGGAGATACCCGGCCCGCAAGGGCGAGGCCATCGAACATCTCGCGCGGTTCGCCAAGGAAACGCGCGGGACGCCCGCCGCCGTCTTCCGCGGCAAACTGGGCGCCATACAGGCCTTGCAGAACCTGGAGGATTTGGATGCAATTCCGGCGTTGCGTTATCTTGCCGCCAACGAAAGCGACGGCCGGTTGCAGAGACGGGCCGAGGAAGCCATCGCCGCCCTGTTCGACGCCGCCAAAAAACCGGAGGAACTCAAGAAGATGCGCGAGGAACTGGACGACGTCGCGCGCGAAAACAAGTCCCTGCGCGACCGTTTCGATACGCTGGAAAAAAAGGAAAAGGCGAAAGACGGCGGAAAACCCAATAAAAAAACGCACAAATAGCGAGGATCGGATGAGCAAACCATTCAACGACGAACCCGTAAAAACCCTCGTCCCAAAACTGCTGAAAAAGGACGGGACGCTTCTCGACCTCCGGCTCCGGTACATCGGCGACGAGGGCTTGCGGGAGCTTTGCGGCATGGAGGAACTGCGGGACCTCAGGGAACTGAACCTGGAGCGCAACGAGATCACCGGGGAGGGGATGAAGTTCCTGGCCGCGTCGAAAGTCATCACCGGCCTGACGGCCCTGCATCTCGAACGCAACGCCGTCGGCGACGAAGGCGCGAAAATCATCGCCCAGGGCGCCAATTTCTCCAATCTGAATTTTCTAAATTTGTGGAAAAACGGTATCGGACCGGCCGGGGCCGGGGAACTCGCGCAGTCCTTGCATCTGTCCAATTTAAACTCCCTCGACCTGGCGCAGAATAAAATCGGCGACGCGGGGGCGAAAGCGCTGGCGGAAACCCTGACCCTGACGAACCTGAAATACCTGGACGTTTACGGCAACGGCATCACCGCCGAGGGACAAAATCTGTTGAAAAACGCGGAGCCGTTTGCGAAAATCCCTCATCTCACGGTAGCTTGATCGAATATCCCCAGGAGGGCGCATGCGCGGGGTTTTCATTCGCTGGATTGCGTTGAGTTCCTTTCTCCTTTTGCCGGGAGCGGCCCTTGACTTGGTTTTCTCCGAGTCCGCCCTGGCCCGGTCAGCGTCCGCCGCCTCCGAATCCGAAACCCCTCCCGGACCAAAATCCGGCAAGAATCCCGCCGGGGAACTCCAGAAGAAACTGAAGGATTTGGAAGGTTTCAGCC
>JACQQK010000098.1 GCA_016207065.1 Nitrospinota bacterium | reverse complement strand
GGACCGTGCAAGAGACGGCGGCCAGATTTTCCAAAGTCTGCGAGGCCACCAGCCCTAACGACTCCCCGGACACCAGCGCCAGGCACCCGAATTTTTCGTCAAGCGCGAGGGCGATGCGGTACATCATCCGGCGGTACAGGACGACGCGATGGGCCGGAGTGCACAAGTCCCGTATGGCGGTCTGTAGATTTCCAAAAGGGACGACGCAAAGCCGCCCGCCCCACTGGTACCGGTTGACGATCTTCGCCAGGCGATGCGTCTTATCGAATCCGCCGCGCCCCAAAAAAGCCTGGTTGTCGAAAAAGACGAAATGCGACCGGCATCCCCTGCGGATGACCATGAACGCCGCGACGGGACTGTCGATGCCCCCCGATAGCAGAGTCAAAACCTCTCCGCCGGTACTTACCGGCAGTCCGCGAATGCCGGGAACGCGGCCCTGGAACGCCACGGTCTCTTCGTGGCCGATCTCGATCTCCAAAACGAATTCCGGGGTCTTGAACTCCACGGACAACCCCTTGTCGTGGAGCTTTTGCAGGATTTTCGCGCCCACCTGGTAACTGAAATCGGGCGAAGTTATCGGAAAGTTTTTGTCCGACCTCTGCGCCCGCACGTAAAACGTCAGGGGCTTCCCGGACGCCAACAGCGGCTCGATCCACTGGATGCCCAACTCGGCGATCAAATCGACATCCGGCCGGATGGGAACTCCCACGCTGAAGGAAACGATCCCCGGTATCATGCGCAGTCGGCGGACGCACTCGTCGACCTGGGTTTCGTCGATATCGACCAGGATCCGTCCGCGAGGACGGCGGTAGCGGACTCCCTCCATGTCCGCCAGCTTCCTCCGGATATGGTCGATCAGACGGCTTTCGAAAAAATTCCTGTTTTTTCCCTTGAGTCCGATTTCATCGTAGCGGACGAGGACGATTCTGGGCTGGCTCATTTTTCAGCGTGTTTGTGTCGGAAGGTGGGATAAAGGGTTTGATAGGAACGCGCGAACTCCCGCAGGAAGACCTCTATTTCATCCTCCGTATTCTGGCTCCCGAAGGAAACCCGCAAACTGCAACGGGCCTCGTCCTCCGTCAGCCCGATGCCGGTGAGGATTTTCGAAGGCTCCCGGGAGTGGGCGCTACAAGCGCTTCCCAGCCCCACGAAGACGTCTCGCTCCTCCAAGTGGTGCAGAAGGACCTCTCCCTCCACCGGCGGAAAACTGAAATTGACGATGGCGGGTGACTGGACATCGACGTCGTCCAGGGTCGAGGAATTAAAACGTATGTCCAAATTGTCCAACCGGCCGGAGAGGTCCCGCAACCCCTCGATCAGGCGCCGGCGGAGCTTCCTCAGATGCTCCTGGGTCTCTTTCAGCCTCTCAATGGAAAGGCGCATGGATTTCGCCATCCCCAGGATCAACGGGACGGGCAAGGTGCCGGAGCGCAGTCCGGATTGCTGTTTGCCCCCGTGGATCAGAGGGGTCAACGTCAGACGCGAATCGTATACGAGCAGGCCGATCCCCTTGGGTCCGTTGATTTTGTGCGCGGAAATCGAATAACCGGCAAGCCCGTTCCAAAATTCTGGTTTGATAACCAGCTTGCCGACCGCCTGCACGCCGTCGAGAAACAATCGCGTCTGGGGAGCCCCCGTAGCCAGCGCGGAGAGTATCCGCGCGGGATCGTTGACGGCGCCCAGCTCGTTGTTGACATGAGAAAGGCACAACAACCGGACGCGGTTTTCCTTGAGAATGGAGATGGAATCCAAGTCCAACCGCCCTTCCCGGTTTGCCAACCGCGGGCCGTCGTTTCCCAGGCTTTTGAAGTAATCCAGAATTCCCGTGACGCTGGGATGTTCCAACCCCAGGCAGGCGGTTTTTTTATCGGGGAAACACAATCCCTTGATGAACAGATTGTTCGATTCGCTCCCGCCGCTGGTGAATACGATCCGGAATTGGGAAGGCAACCGAAGCAGTCCGGCGATCTCCTCGCGGGCAAACTCGACCCTGTTTTTCGCGTCCAGGCCGAGCCGGTAGACGGCGCCGGGATTGGCGAAATCCCTGCGCATGGACTCGTTCACGGCCTCCAAAACCTGGGGGTCCACCGGAGTGGTGGCGGCATTATCCAAATAAATCATGTTTTTGTCCGAGAATAAAAATAATTAGGGCCGGTAGGGGGGAAGCAGGTCGTGTTCCACGCCGAGTTGGCTCAGGATTCGGGCGACGACAAAATCCACCAGGTCGTCCACGGTCTTCGGCCCCTGATAGAACGCGGGCGAAGCGGGCAGGATGACGGCTCCCGCCTGGTCGAGGGCCAGGAGGTTCTTCAAGTGGATGGCGCTCAACGGGGTCTCCCTGGGGACCAGGACCAACTTCTTCTTTTCCTTCAACATCACGTCGGCCGCGCGTTCGATCAGGGAGCTCGAAACCCCGCCGGCAATCCTCCCGATAGTCCCCATACTGGCGGGAACGATCGCCATGCCATCGACCGGGAAAGACCCGCTGGCGATGGGCGAATTCATCTTGGAGTTCTTGTATACGGTTACGTTTTCCCTGGCAAAATAACCGGACCCGATGTCCAGCTCGATATTGCACAGCTCGGCGCCCCGCTCGGAAAGGACCACGTGCAACTCGGCCCTCGATTGCAAATAATCGAACAGGCGCTTGCCGTAACAGACACCGCTCGCCCCGGTAATCGCCAGGATAAATCGCCTCATGAATTCACGTCAGTTTGAACAGGTCGTCCACCTCCCGGCGTATCTGGGCGTGAACGACTTCCCTGGCCGGCTGGCTGTCGATCCGGCGGACATGTGGTCCGGAAAAACGCCTGAACAGGCTCTCCACCTTTTTCAGATATTCCAGTTGCTCGAATGCGCTCAGGCCGTCGTTCCGGCCTTCCTTTATGCGTTGGAGGCACTTCTCCGGCGGCGCCTCGAAGATGAAAACCAGGTCCGGCCTGGGGGCAAAGGATTCGTTCTCCCTGCATATCCTGTCCGGGTCGAGTCCCAAGGCGCCCTGGTACGCGACCGTGGAATAATAATAGCGGTCGATCAGGACCGCCTTTTTCATCTCCAGGGCGGGTTTTATATTGAGGGCGACGTCCTCCTTCCGGTCGTTGACGAACAAGGCCAATTCGTCCTCCGGAGAAATCCCGTTACGTCCTTCGTTGAGGATTTTCCTGATCTCCATCCCCCAGCGGCCCCGCGTCGGCTCGCTAAGGCAGACCGCAGGTATCCCCCGGCTTTCCAGGTAACCGGCCAACATCCGGCAATGGGTTGACTTGCCCGTCCCGTCGATTCCCTCGAACACAATCAGATATCCCCGGTCCAGTTCCACGGCGTCGCTCTTCGGCAGAGATTTGGGTCCAGCGTCCATTAACGATTATACATCCATCGGCGAATCAGTCATAAATCGCGAAACCGATCGCCCCGCCCAGCTCTCGCAGGCGTCCGCCCTCTTTGCGCCCTCCGGTGATGTCCTTTTCCCCCGGGATCCGCCATGACAGGCCAGACAGGGCTCCTTGTAATATTCCGGGAGTATCAGGCGGTAAGCCGACCGCCCTCTATGTTTGAAGTTTTCCGCGAAGGGTTTGTCCCTGGGATAATCCGGATCCTTGAAAAGATTTTCGATCACGCGGCGTTCCCACTTGTCGGGGCGGTTGGCCCGGTTTCGCAAATATTTCATGGGGGCGGTCAATTTGATAAATGCCTTTCCCTCCATGCTTTCGCTGAAGCGCCCGGCGACCCGCGCGGCAAACACGGCCGGCAAAAACCCCTTGAAATCCTTGCCGGGTTCGTTAATCGACGGCTGGGCTTCGTCCATGACGGACCGGATGGCCAGCAACATGGCGATTCGGACCTGGCCATCCAAAGTAGATTGATTCGGTTTGGGGAGTTCTTTCCCGGCGGTTTTGCGAAAAACTTCCTTTGCCTCGCGGACCACGACGTCGGCCGTCAAACCCTTAGAGCGTCTAACAAAATGAACCCTTTGGCTCGACCCTCAAATTACTCCCCTCCCTTGAGGGAGGGGGCTGGGGGAGGGAATTGGAGAGAACTTCATTTTGTTAGACGCTCTTATCGCCCTTCGCGGGATCGTTTATCAATTTCTGGTTCGTGGCGATGATCGTCCTCGCGGCCCGGAACAACTCAGTGGCTTCAAACGCGATTTCGCACTTTTCGGCGTCAGTCAACACCGCCCCATGGACATGACCGGGATGAAATGAAATGCCCCAAAGGAGCGAACCGCACAAAATAAAGCAAGCCATGCGGTTTTTTGTCATCGGTTTCGCTCCCAAACGAAACTGGAATGCGCCAGAGCTATCGATCGCCATGCGATTTACCCCATATCGTAAAAGGAATCCATTTACAAGTCCATGACAAAAATGTAATTAGTCGTCCCTGAAAAAGTGGCGGATTCAACTCGTAAGAGCGCTACTTTGGCGGTCGGTTTAAGAGGCAAGCTGGGGTAATATCCTCAGCGTTTCTTAAATCGCCAAATCCAAGGAGCGCCGATGAGAGCATACGCCCGGCTTGCCCAGGAACAACGAT
>JACQQK010000094.1 GCA_016207065.1 Nitrospinota bacterium | reverse complement strand
CTTCGACCTGACCACGCACAAGATGCAGTTCGAGTTCAACGTGCCGTGGATCGAAACCTGGGGCATCAACTACCACGTGGGGATCGACGGGATTTCCCTGCTCCTCTACATCATGACCACCTTCCTCACCGCGATATCCATCCTCGCGTCGTGGGAGGTCAAGAAATACATCAAGGAATACATGATGGCCATGCTGGCCCTCGGCACGGGCATGCTGGGGGTCTTTGTCGCCCTGGACTTCTTCCTGTTCTACTTCTTCTGGGAATTCCAGTTGGTCCCGATGTACATCATCATCGGCGTCTGGGGCGGCCCGCGCAGGATCTACGCGGCGGTCAAGTTTTTCCTGTACACCGCCGTCGGCTCCCTGCTCATGCTGGTCGCCATCATCTGGATCTACTTCATCGTCCACGACAAAACGGGCGTGTACACCACCGACCTGATGTACATCACCCAGCACCTCGACATCCCCCTGGGCACGCAAAAGTGGCTGTTCATGGCCTTCTTCATGGCCTTCGCCATCAAGGTGCCCATGTTCCCGTTCCATACCTGGTTGCCGGACGCGCACGTGGAAGCGCCCACGGCGGGGAGCGTCATCCTGGCCGGGGTCCTCTTGAAAATGGGGACTTACGGTTTCCTGCGGTTCAACCTGCCGCTGTTCCCCCATGCCAGCAACGAGTTCCTGCCGCTCATCGCCGCCCTGTCCATCATCGGCATCATTTACGGCGCGCTTGTGTCCATGGTCCAGGAGGACTTAAAGAAACTCATCGCCTACTCCAGCGTCAGCCACCTGGGGTTCGTCATGCTGGGCATCTTCGCCTTCAACCACTACGGCCTGGAAGGGGCGCTTCTCCAAAACCTCAACCACGGGTTGAGCACGGGGGCCCTGTTCTTGATCGTGGGGATGATTTACGACCGGCGCCATACCCGGCTCATCAAGGAATTCGGCGGGCTCTCCAAGCAGATGCCTAAGTACGCCATTTGTTTCATGATCATCACCTTTTCCTCCATCGGCCTGCCTGGACTGAACGGCTTCGTGGGCGAGTTCCTCGTGCTCCTCGGCATATTCCAGGTAAACCTCATGTACGCCGCGCTGGCCACATCGGGGGTCATTTTCGCGGCCTGCTACATGCTGTGGATGTTCCAGCGGGTGATGTTCCAGGAACTGAAAAATCCCGAAAACATGAAATTGCCGGACCTCAATTTCAGGGAACTGGTATTGCTGGTCCCGATCATCGTCCTGTGTTTCTGGATCGGGTTGTATCCGCAACCGGTCATCAAGACGTTCGACGCCTCGGTCGCCCACCTGGTCGACCAGGTGAACCCTAAAAACTTCGCGCCCGGCGGCGCCGTGCACGCCGAATTGAAACCCGGCCACGCGGCGAACGGCAAGTCCGAAGTTGAAGAGTAACCAAACAACCCAGTTCAAAAAGGACCGCTAGTGGACTTAATCCCCGCTCCCTCAATCGACCTCATAAGCCTGGCCCCGGCGCTGGTGTTGAGCGTCTTTGGCATGGGAGTCCTCATCCTCGACCTGTTCATCGGGAAGGACAAATCCATCCTGGTATTCATGAGCCTCCTGGGACTGTTCCTCACGACAGTCGTCACCTTCGCCAAGGGAGGCCTGCCCGTCTATTCGTTCCAGGGCAGTTACGTGGTGGACCACTTTTCCATCTTCTTCATATTCATTTTCGCCATCAGCTCCGCCCTGGCGATCATGCTCTCCGTCAATTACAACCGCCAGGAAAACATCAAGGTCGGCGAGTACTACAGCCTGATCCTGTTCTGCACGGTGGGGATGATCATCCTCGCGTCCTCGACGGACCTGATCATGATTTTCCTGGGGATCGAGATCGTTTCGATCTGCCTCTACATCCTGGCGGGCATCCGGCGTAACGACACGCGCTCCAACGAGGCGGCGCTCAAATATTTCCTGCTGGGAGCCTTCGCCACGGGATTTCTCTTGTACGGCATGGCCCTGCTGTATGGCGCGACCGGCTCGACCCAACTCATGAAGATCGCCCTGGCCCTCAAGACCGGCAAGGTCGTCTCCAAACCCCTGCTCCTCATGGGAGCGGTCCTCCTGATCATCGGGTTCGGGTTCAAGGTCGCCTCGGTGCCATTCCACATGTGGGCTCCGGACGTCTATCAGGGAGCGCCCACGCCGATCACCGCCTTCATGTCGGTGGGCCCCAAGGCGGCGGTCCTGGCCTCCTTCTTCCGTGTGTTCGTCCACGCCATGCCGGACATGGCGGAATCCTGGGTCCTGGTCTTGAGCATCGTCGCCGTGCTCAGCATGTTCGTGGGCAACCTCGGCGCCATCGTGCAAACCAATATCAAACGCCTGCTGGCCTACTCCAGCGTCTCCCATATAGGGTACATACTGATCGCGCTGATCGCCAAGAACTCGCTGGGTAGCGCGAGCCTGCTGTTTTACCTGCTGGCCTACGCCTTCACCACCTTCGGGGCGTTCGCCATCGTCATCATCCTGGGCCGGAGAGGCGACGAGAAACTGGAAATAGACAACTACTCCGGCCTGGCTTACCGGCATCCCGTCCTGGCCCTGTGCATGGCCATCTTCCTCATGTCGCTGGGGGGACTGCCCCCGCTGGCGGGATTCGTCGGGAAGTTCTACATCTTCAGCGCCGCCATCAAGGAAGGCCATGTGCCGCTCGTGGTCATCGCCGTGCTGAACACCGCGGTATCCTTCTACTACTACCTGAAAGTGATCGTCTACATGTACATGCGGGAGCCCGCCGGGGAGTTCCATCCGACGCTGGCGCCGCTCTCCCTGCTGGTCGTGGCCATAGCGGTTTTCGGCACCCTCCAGTTGGGCATATTCCCCGGGCCGATCATCTCCCTGGCCCAACAGTAGTTTGCGGCGCGGTCTCTTAAAACCTTTCTAAAAACAGCGGAAGTTAGCTATAATTTCAATGAGGGCGCCGGGCAAACGCCCGGAGGCGACTCGGCGATGACGTTCCGCGATCGCCGAAATGCAAATCCCCCCGGCCCCCTTTGCAAGGGGGAGCTACATCCCGCCTCGGCGTCAGCCTGAGGCGGCGTCGAGTCGAGTATTCGCGCTGGTCACCCTCCCCCAGCCCCCTCCCCAGCGTGACACTGGACTCCATAGGCTCGGCTCCGATGGCGAATGGGAGTCATCGGGGGCAATCCGGGCTTTGGCCATCCCGCTCCGGGGCGTTCCCCGGTCGAGGGAGGGGGGTAATTTGAGAGTCGAGCCAAAGGGTTCATTTTGTTAGACGCTCTAAACCCACATTGAACGGTCGAGAGAAAATTTTGCCATGAAGATGAACCATTTATCCAAGGAAACCGTCGACGCGGTTTTGGAAAAAGTCCAGGACGTCCTGGCCCACAACGACTACTCCCCCGGGAAGATGGGAGAGATATTCAAACTATCGGAAGTGGACGGAGAGAAGTTCCTGCAGTGCAAGGCCAACCCGCAACAAGCCCCAAACGTGAACTTCGAAATGGACCCCGAACAGGGCATCCGGTTTTTCGACCCGTTCTCGTTTTTTACGGGAAGGATTTATAAAGACGTGGATGGATGGACGCGGTGGACGATGGAGAACCTCAAGGAGCCGTGGACTTGAGGCGTCCCGTCCGCGCATAAAAAAAGCCCGCGGGGAATGCCCGCGGGCTTCGTAACATTTCAGCGTCGATGTGGGGATCGTTTATGAGACGTTACGTTTTCGATCAGGCCTTCTTTTCCACGTCCTTGGAATAATCGTAAGCGCCCTTCCTCGGCAACGAACTCGTGAACGCTTCGGCGGTTTCCTTCATTGCCCGGTCCTTCGCCTCGCCCTCGGCCTGGGCTTTTTCGCGCGCCAACCTCTCCTGCTCTTCCTTGCTCAGTTCCTTATTGCCATCCAGTTGGTCCGGGGCCTTGCCTTCCGCCGTCTGTTGTTGCGCCGGGTCCTCCTCCTGGGCTTCCTTCATCGACTGCTTGAAATTGCGAATGCTTTTGCCGAACGCCGACCCGATCTCCGGTAATTTTCCCGCCCCGAAAATAATCATGATAATAATCAAAATGACCAACAACTCTGAAAAACCGATCCCCATCATATCGCAAATCCTCCGGGCGAAAATATTTATCAGAGCCACTCCGGCGTTTCGCCCTGCCAGAATCTCTCTTCCTTTATCAGGTTATTAGGGAGTTAGTTTAACTTTTTTGAAAGCCTTTATTCAAGTCAAATCATACGCTTCCGCCGCCAGGTTTTTTCATTTCAGACGGATGGGAAACAGACTCCGCCTGCCAATACGCGCAAATTGGGATATACTGTAAGGCGTAACCGCTGACCCATCAAATCAAATAGTTATAGCCGAACCGCCACCCAAGCTGTCTACCGGACATGCCGACCAAAAAACTTGCGAGAAGTTTATTCGTGCTGGCCGGAACCCTTTTCCCCGTTTCCGCGGGCGTTTACCTGGCGACGGGGATACGCGACATTTTAATCTGGGGAATGGCGGCGGCGCTTGCCGTGGCGATAACAGGCGCCCTCTTCCTCCAGCGCGCGTTGGTCCCCCTTGCAAAGGGGGCCGGGGGGATTCGCTCCGGGGAGGGCCGCGCGCCGGAGGAATACCTGCTGTCGTCCATCCAGGCCTGGGACCGGAAAGAATACGGCCCGTCCCTGCAATACGCCCAATCCGGCTTGTCCTTGAATCCCCAAAATCCCCGGACCAAGTCCGCCCTGTTCCACCGGCTGGGGCTGGTCCGCCAGCATTACAAGGAATACCCCAAAGCCGTGACCGCCTTCGAGACCGCCGCCCAACTGGACCCCGGATTTTCCGCCCCGCACAACAACCTGGGCATCATCCACTACGAGCGGAAGGACTACGCTGTAGCGGAAGCCGAGTTCAAGAAAGCGATCGCCCTGGACCCGAAATTCGCGTGGCCGCACAACAACCTGGGAAACCATTACTTCGCGCAAAAACGCTTCGCCGAGGCGGAGAAAGAATATAAAGAAGCCCTGCGCCTGGACCCCGCCTACCCCGACGCCAAACACAACCTGGAAAAATTGCAAAAAGCGATGGGGAAAACGGAGTAGGAACAAAATACAGAGAGCGGACGAGGAAGCGGAGGGAGTGAATGAATCGATTCATCGCTTTACAATGAAAACCAAATAGGCGAAAATAAAACGAAAATAACAGGAGTATCGCATGGACGCATCTCGCCGCCAGACCCCCTCTCGCTTCAAAGGCCGAGGATCGGGGGACAATCCGCCGAACCGGTTCAAACCGATCTGGTTTGAAACCGACGACGATTGCCAGGACTTCGAGCGCCCTGCGCCGGAAACCCGGTTTTTCACGGACGCGTCCAAGTCGGTCCTGTCCACGAACGACAGCCCCGACGTCGGGTTCGACGCCAGCCTCAATCCTTACCGGGGTTGCGAGCACGGTTGCGTCTATTGCTTTGCCCGCCCCACGCACGAGTACTTCGAGTTGTCCGCCGGGCTCGACTTCGAAACGAAAATCCTGGTCAAGGAGAACGCTCCGGAGCTTCTGGAACGCGAGTTGGACTCCCCGAGCTGGAAACCGCGGGTCGTGGCCCTCAGCGGCGTGACCGACTGCTATCAGCCGGGGGAGCGCAAGTTCCGGATCACGCGCCGTTGCCTGGAGGTCCTGTTGAAGTTCCGCAATCCCGCGTTCATCGTCACCAAGAACCGCCTGGTGACGCGCGATATCGATCTGTTGAGCGAGCTGGCGCGGTTCCATTGCGTCGCGGTTTACGTCTCCCTGACCACCCTGGACGCCGGTCTGATGCGCCTGCTGGAGCCCAGGGCGTCGCTTCCCGCCCATCGCCTGGAGGCCATCCGGGCCCTCAGCTCAGCCGGCATCCCCGTAGGCGTGTTGACGGCCCCCATGATCCCCGCCCTGAACGACCACGAACTGCCGTCCCTGATAGACCACGCCGCGCGGGCGGGCGCCCGGTTCGCGGGCCATGTCATGTTGCGCCTGCCGCGCGGGGTGAAAGAGCTTTTCGCGCGCTGGCTGGAAACGCATTCCCCCAACAAGAAGGAAAAAGTCCTGAACCGCATCCGCGCCGTACGGGGCGGAAACTTGAACGACCCCCGTTTTTCGTCGCGCATGAAGGGAGAGGGGATTTTCGCCGAGCAGATCGCCGAGATGTTCTCTCTTGCTTGCCGGAAGGCCGGGATCGCGGGAAACGGACCCGAACTGACAACGGACAACTTCATCAACAACCGCAACCGCCAACTCTCTCTTTTTTGAACGTGGGGGCGGGGAAACTATTTTGATTCCGTCCCCGGTATTTCGGGCAACTTGAAGACGGTGGATTGGACCTCTTTGCTCTGGTACATGAAGGCGCCCCGGACTTTCCCGATATCGGTCTTGTCGTAAAGGCACTCGAATATTTCGTCCGCTTTCCCGCTGGGAACGATGACGATTTCCACCTCCTCCCATTCCTCATGGACGATTGACGAAGACATTCTCAATCCCCGGCCGTAGTATACGAAACCTTTCGGCAAGGGACAATTTGGAAGCGCCTTGGCTCTATCGCGGAGCGGATTGCCCCATTGGACATCCCCAATTCAGGATTTTTTCGCGCTTTTTTATTTTTGGGTTTTACTCGCCCTTGGGTTAACATGAGAGCTACCGAATGCATGGAGAAAGGAAACGGGTTCGTTTTTCCAGCCCGTCGAAAATAAAATAAGCGATCGAATCTCGAAAGAACGCCGGGAATTTGGCTGTATTGAGGAAAACGGTTACTTTTAACAAAAGGAGATCGTTATGAGGCAATTCGGCAAAATCGTGGTCATTCTGAGCTTCGTCTTATTATCCTTTTTCTCTTTTCGGGCCGAAGCCAAGGAAGCGTTCCCAAATGCGATCTCGAGCGAGACCGCCGATTGCGTGAGTTGCCATCAGAAGAAAACCGTCAACATTTACCAGCAGTGGGGGAAAAGCCGGCACTTCGGGGCCAACGTGGGCTGTTACGAATGCCACAAGGCCGACGCCAGGGACCCCGACGCCTTCGAGCACGAGGGCCACGTCATTTCCGTGATCGTTTCCCCGAAGGATTGCGCCCGCTGTCACGAACGGGAGACGAAGGAATTCGCCGAATCGCACCATTCCAAGGGCGGCAGGATACTGGGCTCGCTGGACAACACCCTGGCCGAGGTGGTCGAGGGCAACCAGGCTTTTAAAACGGAGGCTTTCCCGGAAGGCGTCTCCGCCGCCGCGGTCAACGGCTGTTGGCAATGCCACGGCGTCGAGATCAAGGTCTTAAAAGACAAGGACGGCAAGAACACCGGCAAGCTCGACCCGGCCACCTGGCCGAACACCGGGATCGGCCGTCTGAACCCCGACGGGTCGGAGGGCAGTTGCACCGCCTGCCACCAGCGCCACGAATTCTCCTTGAAGCAGGCCCGGCAACCGGAGAACTGCGGCAAGTGCCACATGGGACCGGACCACCCGCAAAAGGAGATCTACGAGGAGTCCAAGCACGGCATCAACTATTACGCCCATAAGGACGAGATGAACCTGGGGTCCTCCAAGTGGGTGGTGGGCGAGGATTATTTCGCCGCGCCGACCTGCGCCACGTGCCATATGTCCGCCACCCGGGACCTGCCCGTAACGCACAACGTCGGCCTGCGGATCAAATGGAACAACCGCCCCGTGCATTCCAAGCCGTCCCATCTGACGGACCAGAAATGGGGGTTGCCGTCGGCGTCCTACACCGCCGACCAGCGGCGGAAGGACATGGAAAAAGTGTGCTCGTCCTGCCATGCGCCGTCATTCACCAAAAACTTTTTCCTCCAATACGAGGCCCTCATCGCCCTCTACGAGGAAAAGTTCGCCATTCCGGGCGAAAAGCTGTACGCGGCCGCCACGAAGGTCCTGAAAGCCTCCCTGGGCGAGAAATACGCCGCCTTCGCGCAAAAGATCGACTACACATGGTTCGAGTTGTGGCATCACGAAGGCAGGCGGGCGCGGCACGCCGCCTCCATGCAGGGCCCGGACTACACCCACTGGCACGGGACGTACGACCTGGCGAGGAATTTTTACGGGGAATACGTCCCGCAAATAAAGGAAATCATCCGCGAGCACAGGGACGGCAAGGCCGCCGCGGAGGCCAAGGAACTGGAATCGCTCCTCCAGCAGGTCCTGGAGAGCGACGATCACAAATGGTCGATCGGCCTGTCCTCCAAGGAGGAAAAAGCCAAACGCGAACAACGGCGCAAGGAATTCCTGGAGCGCTACAAATAAGAGCGCCTGACAAAACGAGATCCTTCGCTGACGCCCGGAATGACCCCGATCATGTCGCCCTGAGCGGAGCGAAGGGTCTCGTCTTTATTCCGGCGGAAATGCATGAAGGAAGTCATTTTATTAGGCGCTTTAAACCGTTTCCCCGGAGAGCGTAGGCAATCCCCATGAACAGGAAAAAACCACAAGACAAAAATTTCAAGCCGTCCTACGGGGGCTTGTCGACGCTGGGGGAGCGTTTGAGCGAAAAGAATCCCGACGTGCTCAAAAAGTTCGCGGCCATCAAGGGACCGGACCGCTCCTTCGAAAGGCAACTCCAGGTCCTTGCCGATCTGCTCCCATACGCATGGAAAGATAGCGAGGCGTTCAAGGAGGCGGTGAAGCTCGGCCTCAACCGCGAGTACGAGGACGCCATCGCCCTGCTCCGCGAGGTCCTGCGTTTCGACCCGGACGGCTATCCCGCGTTTCATTTGATGGGTTGCTTCCACAACGGGTTGGGGGATTTCAAGCAGGAGGTCGAATGCTACCGCAAAGCCATCAAGATCCGGCCCGATTACCCGCAGGCGTACTACGACCTGGGCATCGCCTACTGGCTGTTGGGGAACGAGAGGAAGGCCTTCGCGGCGTTCAAACGCGCGGCTCCCCTGGCCCCGGAGTTCGCTGTGGCGGATTACTGGCTCACTTTCCGTTTCGACCGGCTGGCAACCGGCGACCGCGCGGAAAACAAGAAGAAAGACACCGCCCAGAGGGACCGCGTCATGGCGCAGGCATTTTACATGATAGGCAACGCGTTCGTGGAGTTCCGCATGCACACGGCGGCCCGTCACGCGTTCAAGAAAGCGGAGCGGACGCGGCAGGATTTCGCGGAGGCGTTTTATCAACTGGGCGAACTGCACATCAAGAAACTGCGTAACCCCGGCCGGGCCGCCAAATACCTCGGTCAAGCCGAGCAATTGTTCGTCAGGCAGAACGAACTGCAAAAGGCCTCCCTGGCGCACCAATTGTATTGCCGCTGGGACGAGATCAAGGACAAGGAGGCGGCGGGCGCGGACTGGCTCAAGGAAGGTCTGCGGTTGCACAAGGCGGGGCGCCATCAGGCCGCCATCGACGCCTACACGCTGGCCATCCAGTTCAAGCCGAAATACCTGGAGGCGCTCTACAACAAGGGGATCGCCTACGGATGCCTGGCGGACGAACGCGACGCCGCGGCGCTCATGGGAAACCTGGACGGCGCCGACGCAGGCGAGGAGGAAGACGACCCGGTCGCCTCGGAGTCCCTGCCGGCGGGCAAACGCGGCGACTCCGGCGACAGCGAAATCGAGAAAGCCATCTGGGCGTTCAAGGACGCCCTCCGCGTCAAACCGGATTACGTCCACGCGCATATCGGCCTTGGGGCGTCTTATATCAAGAGCGGCCATCCAGAGGAGGCGGTCGCCGCCCTTCAGGAAGCCGCCGGCCTCCGTCCGCCGCACTACGCCGTCTTCTATTACCTGGGAGTGGCAAACCGCATGTTGGGAAGGAGCGAGAATGCCGTTGAAGCGTTGAAAACCGCGGCGGCCCTGAAACCCGATTCCGCCCAGCTCCATTTCTACCTGGGCCTCGCCTACGCCGACCTGGGACAATTCCAGCCCGCCTGCGACTCGTTGCAGGAGGCGGCGCGCCTCAAGCCCGACTTCGCGGCCGCGCACCTCGTGCTGGGCGATTTGTTCAACGGCAAACTCGGCGATGTCGAAAAAGCCGTCCAGCATCTCAAGCGGGCCGAGAAACTTTATTTGAAGCTCGACGACCAAAAGCAAGCCGCCCAGGTCCGGCAAATGCTGGAACTTCTCCCCCAATAAAGCGCCCCTCCGCGGCCCGCGCCGCGGACGACCTCCCGGAGGCAACGTTTTTTTGTAAGGAGCGCCTCGCCCCGGCGACTTATCATGCGCATGTTCCGCGGGAAAGAACCGATGAAAAAAACTCTCGTCCTGGCGTCGGCGGTCTGGTTGGCCGTCAGCGCCGGATATTCCATGGACGCCGCCCCGGCGCAAAACCGCTCGCCGGAAGGCCGTGCCTCCGCCGCCGAATCCCTGGCCCGCCAAGCCTTGGTGGACACCTTGTACTATAACTACGAGAAATGGTTCGCGGCTTTCGAAAACGCGATCGCGGCTCGCGAATCCCTCCCCCCGGCCCTGGAAACCCGGATGGAACTGATGAAATATTATTTCTACCTCGGCGGTCTCCGGGTCGAGCTTTCCCGCACCCTGGCGTTTACCGGCAAATACAAGGACGCCGGGCTGGCAGAGACATTATTGACCGACATCCGGAAGGCCAAACAAAACGCTAAAAGCGCGCTGGAGGACCCGCGTATTTCGCGCGAGCAGACGGCCGCGGCTTATTTTTATCTCGGCGCCTCGGAGGGATATCTGGGTATTTTCGAATACGTCGCGGGAAACTATTTGAGCGCGTTGACCAACGGGTTCAGCGCCGACAACGATTTGGGAGAGGCCCTGCGGCTGAACCCGGACCTCGGGGACGCGCATCTGGGACTGGGGATTTACCGCTATGGGATCAGCCGGCTCGGCGGAGTGGGGAATTTCCTCATGCAGGGCGCCAAAGACCGCCGACTGGAGGGCATCCGGCACATCGAGCGCGCCATACAAACCCAATCCTCCTCCCTGCCGCTGGCGATGAAGACCCTGATCTGGTTTTACATTTCCGAGGAGATCAACCCCCAGAACGCCGCGCTTCCGGAGGACGACCCTCTGTCGCCCGCCGTCTGCCGGGCGCGGGCCGCGAAACTGATCGAGGACTTCGAATCGCGGTACTTCAAGGACGTCCCCTACCCCGGCTTTATTGGAAGCAAAGACCTGACGTTGATGAAGGCGATGCGTCATTCGCTGGACGGCGACTACGCCGCGGCGCGAGGGGAATTCGAAAAAATCGTCAAGATTGCCGCGTTCCTTAAAGAGAACAAGGGATATAAAATCAACCCGCAACTGGTCCGGACCGCCGAGGCGGGCATGCAATTCTCGGACGCCATGATTTCAGCCGCCAACCCCGCGGACAATCCCCGCGCCAACCCGTCGTCCTGCGTAAAAATCAACCGGCAGATTTCCTTCCTGGACAACGGCGGGACCTTGGTGGAATACGATTACAGGAAAATACGGCGCGAGATACAAAATGTGTTTTACGGCAAACTGGCCGACCTTTCGCGCCGCATGAGTTGCTGACCCGCCCGCGGTCGTTTTCGACCGTTCCGTTCCGCGCAACGGGAATTGGAGCCGGGAGGGGTTGTAAGGATCGTCTCCATCCGCCGACCCATGGGAGAAACCCTTTTTCCCCGGGCTATGGACAAAAATCATCGATCGACCGTTCTCCCGTTGGCGTTGGCGCTCTTGTTGCTATGCGGGTTTGACCTTCGCGATCCCCGCGTTCCATTGGAGGAAATCCGCGGCGGCGGTCCGCCCAAGGACGGGATCCCCGCCTTGACCGACCCGGCGTTCGTGTCCTCCGAAACGGCGGAACGCGAATTCCTGAAAAAGACCGACCGCGTTCTAGGCTTGGTTTTGAACGGTCAGGCCAGGGCCTACCCGGTCAAAATTCTCAACTGGCATGAAATCGTGAACGACACCATCGGAGGAAAACCCGTCGTCGTGACCTTCTGCCCCTTATGCGGCACGGGCATGGTTTTTGACGGAGAAATCGATCGCCGCAAATTCACGTTCGGGGTTTCGGGATTGCTTTATCAAAGCGATTTGTTGATGTATGATCGCCAGACGGAGAGCCTGTGGTCCCAGATCATGGGCCAGGCGGTGACCGGCTCGAAGAGCGGGACCAAACTCAAGCTCTTGCCTTCCGCGCAAACCACCTGGTCGGAGTGGAAAAAGCGGAACCCCGGCAGTCTCGTCCTCTCGGTCCAAACCGGCCACCGCCGGGACTATTTTCGGGACCCTTATGAAAATTACGAACAAAGCCGCGACTTGATGTTCGAAGTCGGCGCGCAAAACCCCGCTTACCACCCCAAGGAAAAAGTTGTCGGAATCGAACTCGCCGGGACAGCCAAAGCATATCCGTTCCCGGAATTGGCAAAAGTCAAAACGCCCGTAAAGGACGAAGTCCGGGGCGTACCGATAACGGTATACTTTGACGCAAGTTCGCAAACGGCCACGGTCCGGGACAAGGACGGGAACGAACTACCCTCCGTCGTCGGGTTCTGGTTTGCGTGGACGGCGTTCCACCCGGACACGGAAATATTCAGAGGAAAGAATCCATGAGGAAAAAACTCGTCCTGGCGGTCGTGATCGCGCTGGGTTTCGCCTTGCTCTATTTCTCCGACCTCAGGCAATACCTCTCCCTGGAAAGTCTCAAGGCCAACCGGGAGGCGCTGGACGCTTTTTACGGGCGGAACGCGGCGGTCACGATTCTAGGCTTTATTGGCGTTTACATCGCCGTTACGGCCCTGTCCCTTCCCGGGGCGACGGTCCTTACCCTGGCCGGAGGGGCCATCTTTGGCGCGTTAAACGCGACCTTGATCGTCAACGTGGGCGCGACGGCCGGGGCCGCCCTGGCGTTTCTGGCCGCGCGGTTCTTGCTCAGGGACTGGGTGGAAAGGAAATTCGGCGATAAACTGCAACCCTTCAACGAGGGTTTTTCCAGGAACGCGTTCCACTATATTTTATTCCTGCGCCTGGTCCCCGTCTTTCCCTTTTTTCTCGTCAACCTGCTGTCGGGGTTGACGCAGGCGCCGTTCCGCATTTACTTTTTCGGGACCATGCTGGGCATCTTGCCCGGGTCGTTCGTGTACGCCAACGCGGGAAGCAATCTGGCGTCGATCGAATCCCTTTCCGACGTCGCGTCGCCGGGCGTCCTCGGCGCCCTGGCCCTGCTCGGCCTCTTCGCGTTGGTCCCGGCGTTGTACAAACGGTGGAAAGGGAAAGGCGGCGGTACACGCCGGTTGACCGGTTCCGTTATTACGCGACATTGACGTCGATCCGGTGGATGCCCGACGCGCCGGAGGGAAAGGGGTCGCGCGGGCCGTCCGCTACCGCCATACTGGTCGGCCGCGCGCGCGGCAAGGCGGTACACGCCGGGCTTCGGGAAGACGCGCGGAAAGGACCACAACGTCCAGGCATATTCCGAAAACGGCGGGACCAGGCTCGCCAGGGTCCAGGTCTTTTCCCCGTCGATGGATACCTCGACGTATTGTATGCCGCGGTCTCCGGCAAACGCGACTCCGCGTAGGGTCGCGCTCCGGGTAAAAAGCCATTCCCCGTTTTTCTGCCAGTAGCCCTTGGGCGCGTCGCGGACCGCCTCGATTTCCTTGATCCATTCCGCCTGTTTGATCCCATAATAGCCGGGGACCAGCAGGCGCAGGGGGAAACCGTGTTCCAGGGGCAACGGCTGGCCGTTCATTTTATAAGCCAGGGCGCCCGGATGAAACGCGTCCTGCAGAGGGACCGCATCCTGATAACCGTCCCCCCCCTTGAAAACCAGGCCGTCGGCGAAAAAATGCGGGTCGGCCTCCTTGATCAGTTCGCCCAGGGGAATCCCCTCCCATTCGGCTGTCCCCATGGCGTGCCCGCCCACGGGATTGCCGATACAACTCACGGAGGGCCGGGCCAGGACCCGGTTGTAATCGAGGGGGCGGAAACGGCAGGCCGGACGCGATGCCAGCCAGGAGTTTTAAAAATTGGGCTCGGGTGATCGGCATAGGCGGCCGGAAGACCTCCGCAAAACCGCGAAAATCGCGGCGTACCCGCCGGGGCATTACAGCATCCTCATGCGAGGACGTTCAGGTTCATCCGCAACACGAACTCGATTCCGCGGGAGCCTCGGTCTCGGGGTCGGTAATATCGAAAGACGCCGCGTACGGTTGGGAACGGAGCAAAGCCGCGACCTCCTCGTTCACCTCGACGGGAACGCCGAGCGGGAACGTTTTCCCGGCGCACGTCACCGAATCGAAGGGCCCGACATACGAGGCCCATAGTTTTTTGCAACAACAGGTCCCCTCGGGCTCCACGAATTTGTGGCCCTGAAGGAGATAGGAGTAGAACTTGATCCCCTCGACCTCCTTCCAGAGGTAGTCCTTCACCGCCGTCAGGCCGCGGAAATCGCTTTCCCTGGCGACGTCCAGAAACTCGTCCATGGTCAAGGCGCCGGAGACGCACTCCCCCCACAGCTCGCGGTTGTTCCGCATCTCGACAGGGACCGGTTTGTCGGAGACGATATCGGCGATGAGGAACCGTCCGCCGGGCTTGAGGATACGGCGGATTTCCTTGAACACGTCGACTTTCTGCGGCGACAGGTTGATGACGCAATTGGAAATCGCCAGATCGACCGACTGGTCCTCCAGAGGAATGGTCTCCAGGAAACCGTGCCGGAATTCGACATTGTGGTATCCGAGGTTGTCGCCGACGAGGGCCGCGTTTTTCCGGGCGGCGGCAAGCATCTCCTCCGTCATGTCGATACCGTAGACGCGCCCGGTCCTGCCGACGTACTTGGCGGCGATGAAGCAGTCGATCCCGCCGCCCGACCCAAGATCGGCCACGACCTCCCCTTCCCGGATGTCCGCCCGGTTCACGGGACTGCCGCAACCGTAGGAGATATTCAGCGCCTCCTGGGGGATGTGGGAGAGGTCCGTCTTGTCGTAGGTAGCGGGGCAACACAGGCTTTTCTGGACCGTGACGGCGGCTTTGGAATAAAAATCGCGCACGTCCTCTCTCGAAACCGGCGAGCCCGGACCGGGTTCGCAACAGGATCTTCTTTCGTTCATTTCATGTCCCTTTCCAAAAATAAAACGGGAGTTTGTTCAAGAGCGTCTAGCAAAATGAAGTCCCCTTAACTCCCTCCATCGAGGGAGGGGTTGATTTGAGTGTCGAGTCAATCGGTTCATTTTGTCAGGCGCTTTAAATCACTTCTTGACCAAGGACCGTATCTTTTCTTTCCGTTCCGGGCTGAGAACCGCGTTGTCGAGCGCGTCGGCGTCTTCCCGTCCGATGCGCCGGCCCAGGTCCCTCAGCGTCCGCAACTGCCCCTGATAATACCTGCAGACCCGGCATATGGCGAGATGAAACCGCACCCGGAGACGGTCGCTCCAGGGAAGAGAACGGTCCATCATTTGCGAAATCAGCGGGGTCGTGTCCTTGCACGTGACTTTCAACAGGCCAACCGCCGCGCTTAAAATCTTCATTTGCCGGAATCCATCGTTCGGGTCTTATCGAACCAGTTGATCTCGATGCATTTCTTAAGCTGATTGCGCGCCCGGTGCAGGATGACCCACAGGTTCGTCGGTTGAATGTCGAACTCCTTACAGATTTCCGCCGACTCCATGCCGTCGATTTCCTTCAGGACAAGAATCCGGCGGAACCGGTCCGGCAGTCCGTCCATGCACTTCGCCAGGACCTGGGCCAACTGCTTGTTCTCCGCCAACGATTCGGGATTGGCCTCCCATTTGCGCGGAGGACTTTTCCAATGCCCCGTGCGGTCGAAGGCATTATCAATGGGGTCTGGGCCGTCCTCGGGCGTCAGGTCGAAGCTCTGGCGTTTTTTGACGTCCCGGAAATGGTCCATGATCTTGTGCTTCAGGATCCCAAAGAGCCAGCTTTTCTCCGTGGACCTCCCCTCGAAAGCGTCGCGCGACTGCAGGGCCGCCACGAATGCCGACTGCACGGCGTCCTCCGCCGCGTCCGGGTCCTTCACGCGGACGAGGGCGAACCGGTACATCATATCGCCGTATTGGTCCACGCACCGCTCAAGATCGATTTTTTTTTGGTTCGGCATTCGAAAGCGAGGGCGGGTCAAACTGTCAAACCGCGCATATTCTCTTGATCGCCCCTTTGTTACCCAATATACTATGCCTTGGAGCGAAGGTCATGGATTCCAACGATTGCGCGAAAATTTTAAAGGCCCTTGGGGACGATTCCCGGCTGAAAATCGTCCGGTTTTTACTGCAAGGGGAAAAAAGCGTTTCGGAAATCGTCGATTTCTTGAAGCTGGGCCAGCCCCAGGTTTCCCATCACCTCGCCATTTTGCGAAGCTCCGGGCTGGTCGACACGCGCCGGGAAAAGAACAAAATCATCAATTTCATAAACCCCAAAAAACGCTACATCCTCAAGAAGAAAGACATCGGTCTCGACCTGGGCTGTTGCTCCATTTCGTTCGACGAGCAAAACGCCCCCGCCTGAAATCCCCGCCGGCGGAAACGTCCTCACCCTTTATGCATGTATCGTTGGACGAGTATTGTCTTCAACCGCTCCATTTCCTCCGCGCCGATCCATTGCTGGCATCCCTCCTCGGTCTGGTGTAGGCAGAAACCCGTAGGTTTGTCGTGGGTGAGGAAATGGTAAAGAATCGTGGTCAGAAAAAATTTCCCGTCGCCCCACCCTCCCGGATTCATGATGATGAAGTTGCCCGATTCGCTCCAGCAAACGGACAACTTTTTTCCGGCGTTGTCTTTCAAGGCGATTTCCCCATCGATCCCGTGGGTTTCGAGCATTCTCTGATGTTCCGCGGTCAGTTTGCTTTTCATGTCCAGCGTCCTTTGCGGGTTAGGGAATAATCAACGGTCCTTCTTGTCTAGAGCTATCAACGCGCCAGTCTTTCCTTGATCCCCACTTCGTAAACCTGCTTGACCATGGATTTGATCAGCCGGAGCGGGTTGAACGATATGTCGATCGGGAAATCCGCAAGCCTGAAATCCTCCACGGCCAGCGATTGAATATCGTCGGCGCCGGCCAACTCGATGGCTTCAAGCGCGTAGTTTCCGAAGTTCTTTTGCCGCGCCGCCTCCAGGGCGTAGACGCGCGCCAGCGGGACCCGCGCGATATCGGCAAGGACCCGGTCCAACGCCGTCAGGTCGCGCCCGGCGGACAGCAGTCCCAGGGGATAGGGGTCGCCGTGCATCGGACCGTTTCCCTGCATGGCTTGTATCCCGTCCACGACGGTGAGACAGGGATCGACGCGCCGGGCGATGTCCACCAGCATCCCGCCGAACTTGACTTTATCGTTGTCCACCAGGCAATGCAAGACGGGTTTGCGCTTGCCGACCACGCATCCGAACAGGTTTTTGATGGCCAGCGTCAAGGTCATCTGCCGGTGCGACTTGAACTTGGGGAGATTGACCACCCGGTCGTAATCGAAGATATTGCCGGCGATTTTCAGATGCGGGACGCCGTCCGCGGTTTCCAACGGCACGGGGTTGGAAAAGGCGACAAAACGGACGCCGTACTTTTTGATCAACGGCGCATATCCCGCCTGACTGGCGACATAAGACAGGCTTCCGAAGGCGGGGCTGTCGCCGATATCGATCCGTCCCGCCCCGCTGTCTTTCAACACTCTGCAGACCGCCTCCACGACCGTCGGATGGGTGGTGACGCACCGCTCGGGCTTCGCGCCCCGTAAAAGGTTCGGCTTGATCAAAACCTTTTGTCCGGCGCCGAACGGCCGTCCCGGAGCGCATAACAAACCCACGGCGTCGCGGACGAACGCCTCCGTCTCCGCGAGGTCGTATTGGGTTACTTTCCGTACCAGGACTTTCGATTTCATGGCGTTTCGCAGGTTGCGATGCCCATTATAACCATTTAAGCGTTTTAATAAAACTCGAATTCCGGGACGGCCCCGTCCTCGGCAACCGCCATCACGGCAGGATATCGCTATAGTTTCGGCGGCCCAACCCCTCGGGATAGAGATTTTTATAGATCCAATAATTCCTCATCACGCTTTTGACATAGACCCGGGTCTCCTGGTAGGGGATCGCTTCGAGAAACTCGTCCGGGTCCTTGAGGTCGCGGAACCGGTCCCGCCATCTCTTCAAAACGTCGGGCCCGGCATTGTAGCAGATCAGGACATTCACCGGGTCGTCTCCAAATCTGGCGGCCAGTTCGCTCAGGTATTTCACGCCCAGCTTGACGTTCGTTTCCGGGTCGTACAAAAAATCCGCGGCGAATTCTCTCTCCCCTTCGTGGGACAGGGCGATCCTTTTCCCCGTCTCGGGCATGAGTTGCATCAACCCCCGCGCCCCGGCCCGGGACAGGGACCTCGCCTCGAACATGCTCTCCTGTTGGATCAAACCCTTGACCAGAAAGGGGTCGATCTTATGGTTGCGGGAACTCATCTGGATGATTTCAGGGTACACAAGCGGGTACAAACTTTTCCAGAACCGGACCGGGAGTTCCCTTTGGTCCCTCTTGGTTTTGAAATTTCTGTAAAGGTCCAGGATGCGGAAGGACTCGGCATACGCCTCGGCCCGATGGTATAGGTCGGCCAGCCACAAGGAGCCGGCCAGGTTTTTCTTGACCGCTTTTTCCATGCGGCGGATTTCCAGGCGCGCGTTGTCCTTCAAGCTCATCACGGTCATTTCCCTGGCCTTCAAATAATGCGGCGCCGCCTCCCTGGGCAAATCCGGGTCCGCGTGGGCCCGTGCATTTTCCTCCGCCAGCGGCAGGGAGTCTTTCAGGGCAGAGTCGTCCTTGAACCCCGGAGCGCCCGCGAGGAGCCTCTCTTTCGCCATCAACCCATGATAGGTGAACGGGTAGGTTTTATACAGGTCCAGAAACGTCTTCGCGGCTTCCTCGCGCCTGCCCAGTTTTTCCGCGGACTTGGACATCCAGAACAGGTTCAGGTCCGCCAGTTGGCCGTTGGGATTTCGTTCCAAATTATTTTTGAACCGCTCAAAAGATTTTTCGTAGTCGCCCTGGCGGTAATGGATCCAGCCCGGACGCCAAGCCGCGGTCTCCTTGAATTCGTGGTCCTCCTTCAAATCCGTCAGAAAGGCGTACTGCTTTATGGCCAGTTCCGGCTTCCCCTCGCCTTCGTACAGCTTGCCGAGATAAAACCGCGATTTCACTCCCCACTCGGTCCTCGGCCCGGCCTCCAATACCTTCTTGAAATACGACACGCCGCGTTCCGCCTGGTCCAGGTTCCAGTAGTTACGGGCGATCAAATAGTTCGCCTCCAGGACGCGGGGATGCCGGGGATGCGCGCCGGCAAAATCCAGCAGGACCTTGTTGGCGGCTTCGCGTTCGCGAAGCCCGGTGTACGCGGACGCCAGATAAAAGCGCAAGTTGTCCGGCAACGGCGCGGTCCCATTCGTTTTGGCAAAACGGTTGATTTCGTCCGCCGCCCGGCGATATTGAACGTCCGCCAAAAGTTTTTGCGCGCGCTCGGCCAATTCCTCCGCGGAAAGAGGCGGCGAGAGGTCCGGCTTCATGGCCTGCAGTCTCGCCTCTATTTTCCCGGCTGACGGTATGGCGGGAAAACGGACGTAAAGGTCGCGGTAGACCGCGTACGCCTCATTGAGTCTGCCGGCGGTTTCCAGCAGGTTCCCCATTTTGAATTTTATTTCCGGAATGTAGGGGACGAAATCGGGGTCCCGGGGCTCTCTGGAAAGGTCCGCCAGCGCTTGCTCGAGGGCCCGGATGGCGTCGTCGGTTTTCCCCTGTTTGTCCAGGACCTCGGCGCGCAACAACTCCGCCTTGGGGAGCAAGCGGGCGCCGGGAAATTTCTCCAGCAAGAGAGACGCCTGCTCCAGCGACCGGCCGTATTCTCCGAGGTTGAAATAAACCTTGGCCAGATCGAAACGGATGTAGTCCTCGATTTCCGGATACTCGACCAATGCGGACGCGAAAGATTCCTCCGCAAGACGATCTTCTCCCAACGCAGAGTGGATTTTGCCGGCGAGGTACAAGGCCCGCATGGCTTCCCGCGAACCGGGCATCGAACGGCGGACCACCTCGAAATGGCGCCTGGCTTTCGGGTAATCCCCCTTTTCGAAAAACCTCACGCCGTCCTCGTAAGTCGAAGGGTGGGCCAGGGCGGAGCCGGGATGGAGCGCGAGGACGGCGCACAACGCCAGTCCCGCGGCGGAGGGCAAAAAGGACAAAACCCTGTCGACAAGCCTGGCCGGGGTCTCTCCAATCGGAAGGGAGACGGCGTTCGGGACTCTTTTGAACCAGGTGATCTGGCGCTTGGCATAATGCCGCGTTTCGCGTTTGATCTCGTAAACCGCGCGTTCGAGGGAAATGTTCCCCTCCAGATGGTTGACCATCTGGGCATAGCCCAGGCTTTTGAACGGTTTCAGGTCCTTGCCGTAGCCTTTGGCGAGCAGGCTTTTTGTTTCGTCCAAAAGTCCCATGCGCATCATCCCGTCGACCCTCTGGTCGATGTTGGCGTAGATTTGCTTGCGGTCGCCTTCGAACAGGAAAAATCGCGCGTCGAACTCCGGCCCGGGGCGGACGTCCTCGGCATGGAATTCGGACAACCGCCTGCCGGTCTCGCGGTATACGGACAGCGCCCTTTCGATGCGCGGGGAATCGGCGGGCTTGATTTTTTCCGCCGAGGCCGGATCGATACGGGCGAGTTCCGCGTGCAGGGCGCGCGTCCCCCGCGCCAGGATTTCGCTCTTGACCCGTTCCCGGACCTCCGGCGACGCCTGGACGGCGCATTCGAAACCCTCGACGAGGACTTTGATGTAAAGTCCCGTGCCCCCCGCCAGGATGGGGACCTTGTTCTCGCCGATCAGACGGCGGATGACCTCCCCGGCGCGTAATTTGAAATCGAACGCGGTGAACTCCTCATGCGGATCGAGGATGTCGATCAGGTGGTGGGGTATCCTTTGGCGCGCTTCGAGGGAAGGTTTGGCGGTCCCGATATCGAAGCCCTTGTAGACCTGCATGGAATCGGCGCCGACGATCTCCGTGCCGAGACGCTCAGCCAGCGCCAGGGCGGCCGAGCTTTTGCCTACAGCGGTGGGACCGGCCAGAATAATCAAAGGAGGCATAGATTTGTTGCGTCTCCAGGGTGTAAGAACCGTCGGCGTTATAAATATACAAGGGCTGTTCCGGCGCGCAGTCGGCGGAAAAACCCTTGACCGCTTCGATGAGGACGATCTTCGCCTCCGTCCCGGGGCGGCCATGAACACAGCGCAACCGGCAGGGGGTCAGCCCCTGGCGGACCAATTCGGCGCGGACCTCCTCCAGACGCCGGGGCGGATAAGCGAGAGCGATCCGCCCGCCGGGTTTCAGCAAGGCGCCGCCGTTTTTCGCCAGGATAGCAAGGGTGAGGGTCAATTCGTGGCGGGCAATGGCTTTTCCCCGGTCGGGATTCAGCCGTCCGCTGTTCATTTTCCGGTACGGAGGGTTGCTGACCACCAGGTCGAACAAATCCGTTCGCGGGAACGATTCGGGCCGCGAAAAATCCGCCAGGACCGTCTGAATGCTTCCGGAGAAACCGTTTTGGAGGACGTTCCTGCGGGCCAATTCGCACAGGGGTTCCTGGATCTCCACGGCGGTGATTTTGAGGTCCCTTTGCCGGGACGCCAACAATAACGGAATGATGCCGCAACCGGCCCCCACGTCCAGGACGCTCGCTCCCGGGCCGGGGCGGACAAAATCGGCCAACAGAAAAGGTTCGGTCGAATAACGGTAACCGTCCTCGGCTTGCTCGACGATTAAAGGACCATGGGATTTGCTTGCGGTCATAGGGTTTATTTACTGACTCCTGTATAAAAAAGACAGGGATAAAGCGTCATCGCGAGCCGCTCTAAGCGGCGCGGCGATCCAGATTTTCTGGATTGCTTCGTCGGCAGAGCCTCCTCGCAATGACAATCGGATGAAACATTTTTATACAGGCTTCAATAACGCCGACAAAAAACTTGCATTACCCTGATTTTATTTTATCCGCGCCGGGGCCACAAGCTTTAAACTTCGGAGCGTTTAGGCGATCTTGTTGATTAAAAAAAGAATAATCGGTTATAATGGGGTTATCCGGAGTAAAAACCCTTCTACCTTTATTTTTCAGGCGATGCGGGCATGGAGTATCTCGGTGTAGAGCAGATCATCGGAGCGATCTTGTTTTTCGTGGGGACGGGGATTTTGACTTTATGCAACCGTTACGAACGGGGGATCGACGAGAAGCTGAAAGATCCCAAAGTCCGCTGGGCGGTGATCGACGGCAACAAGAACACGCTGGCCCGGCAGAAATCCCGATGGGGAACGCTGATGACCCTCGCGGGCGTCGGTTCCGCCATATATGGCGCCGTCCTCTTCCTCTCGAATCTGAAGTAAAAAACCATCGCGTTGGATAGTTCCGCCCCAAAATCCCCGCTACGCCAAAATATCCCCTTGCCCTTTCGCCGGTTCCGCGCTGGGAAGGTGGATGTGGAAAGTCGTTCCCCTACCCTCCTCGCTTTCCACGCGGATGGTCCCGCCGGACTTTTCGACGATCGCCTTGCACACGGAAAGTCCCATGCCCGTTCCCTCGCCTTCCGGCTTGGTGGTGAAAAACGGCTCGAAAATCTTTTCCAGGTTCGTTTTCTTTATCCCCGTCCCCGTGTCGGAAATCCGGATTTTCACATTGAGCGGGTCGGTCCTTTCGACGCCCACCGTCAGCGTCCCGCCCCTCGCTTTCATGGCGTGACAAGCGTTGTGCGCGAGGTTCAAAAACACCTGGCGCATCTCGTCCGGGTCGGCTTCGATCGTCGGAGATCGATGCGACGGAAATTCCTTGACGACCCTTATGTCGTCGACGATGCAACCTTTCCTTACGAGTTCCAAAACGGTTTCCAACTCGTCGCACAGGGAGATCGTTTTGGCCTCCGACAGTCCCTTTCGAGAAAAGCTCAAAAGAGAGCGGGCGATTTTTTCCGTGCGACGGATTTCGTTTCTTATCGTGTCGAGCGTCTTTAAAAGCTCCGGGTCGTCTTTCCTCCGCCTCGTCAGCAGTTGCGCATGAAGAGAAATGATATTGATCGGGTTCAGAATCTCATGGCATACGCCGGCCGCCAGGTGCCCGATGCTGGTCAATTTTTCCGACGCGATAAGGCTCCGATGCGCTTGCAGGACTTTCTCATGCTCCAGCTTGCGCTCCGTGATGTCTTCCGCGATCCCGGCGATCTTGATTGTTTTTCCATTCGCATTCCGGACCAAAAACGCTTGGTCCCGGACCCAGCGAATTTCCCCGTTCGCATTCATGATGCGATATTCATGGTCGAATTCCCCGCCGGCGAGCCTGAGTTTGTCGAAAGCGTCGATTATCCGTTCCTTGTCTTCCGGGTAAATGGAATCCATCCACGTCGAAGGGGCCTCGTACAAGCTTTGACAAGTCTTGCCCCAGATCCTTTCATACGCGGGATTGACATAGAGCGTTTTTTGGCCGTCCGGCGACATCATCCAGATGACTTCCCTGAAGTTTTCCGCGAACAGGCGGAACCTCTCCTCGCTTTCCCGGAACAAGCTTTCGCTTCGGAGGCGTTGGATCTCCGCTTCGGCGCGGGCCGCAAACAACCTCAGGACATGTTCGTCGAAGGGCGACGCTTCCGCGGGTTTGGTATCCATTAAAGCGATGATCCCAAGAAATCCGCCGGCGGCGTCGAACAGCGGATGCCCCAAGTAACACTTGGCTCCCATTTCAAACAGCGTCCGGTCTCTGGGGAATAAATCTTGAACCTCGTCCGGGTAGAAGACCGTTTCGCCCTGGGCGACCTTCCCGCAGGGAGTGTCCGCCAGTTCGTACTCGAAATTCCCGGCGATCCTCTCCCCGTTCCAAACGGCGAGGGTCCGGCACCGCTTTCTGTCTTCTCCGGCAACCTCCGACACAAACGCATATTGGACTTTAAAGACCTCCGCCAAACAACGGACCAGGGAGCGAAGAAAATCCTTGCCAACCGCCGACGAGGTGCCTTGCACAAGGGCCTGAAGCCGGGAGGCAAGGTCGCGGAATCCGCGCTCGCTCTCGATCAACGCTTTCTCCAATTGTTTTTCGCGGGTGATGTCCAGTTTAAACCCCGCCAAACTGACAATTTCCCCTTTGTGATTTTTTAAAGGCGAGACCGCCGCGATCTCGTAAAAAATTTCTCCGTTCTTTTTTCTATTTACAAATTCGCCCTTCCACTCGCGCCCGGACAAAACGGTATTCCACAATTCGGCGTAGACCTCCCGCGGCGTCAAGCCGGACTGCAAAATTCGCGGGTTTTTACCCAGGACCTCTTCCCTCGAATACCCCGTCATCCTGGAGAAGGCGGGGTTGACGTATTCGATCGAACCGTCGACGCCGGTGATAATCACGGATGCGTGGCACTGTTCGATGGCGTCGGACAGTTTGCGGATCTGTTCGCTCGCCCACTTGCGCTCCATCACCCGTCCAAGCTGAATCCCAATTTTGGACATGACCTCCAAAAACTCGCCGTCCGGTTCCTCGACGCGATCGGAGAAGAACTCCAAAACCGCCACGACATTGTCCTTGCTGAGCGCGGGAAACGCAAAAGCGCTCCGGATCCCAAGCTCCTTGAACGTTTTTGCCCTTGGAAACTTTTTGTCATCATGGATATCGCCTATCCAAACAGGCTGGCCGGATTCATGGATATCGCCTATCCAAACAGGCTGGCCGGATTCAAGGACCCGTCCCGGCAACCCCTCTCCCCTCGACAAAACGGTTTTATCGGTTATTTCCTTGAGCGCCTGGAAACGCTCGGGCTCTTTAAAGCTCCAAAACCTGGAGGAAATCAGTTTGTCCTTATTCGCCAAAAAACACACGTGGCCCGCCGGCCATCCCGTGATATCGGAAACTCGCTTCAGGCATAAAACAAAACAATCCTCCAAGTCCATGTCCTGGTTTGCGATATCGGTGATTTCCTGAAGCAACCGGACGTAGGCGTTCTCCCTTTTCAGTCTCTCCTGCATACGTTTGCGTTCCGTAATGTCCCGCAGAATCGCCACGAAAAAACGTTTGTTTTCCTCGGAAAGAAAATCGGTGACTGTAATGTCCAGCGGGAAAAGGGCGCCGTCCTTCCTTTTTCCTACCGCTTCGCGGCCAGGTCCAGCGATTTTGGTCTGTCTCGCAACCAAGCGATCTCCGATAAGCTCATGTCGCTCGTTCCCCTGGGGTTCCGGCATCAGCGCGCCGATATTTTTGCCCGCCAATTCTCCCTTTCCATAACCGAAAATCCTTTCCGCCGCCGGATTGACCGACGCGATGATGGCGCGCTCGTCGGCGGTCACGATTCCATCGGCCAGATTTCCCACGATCGCGTTCAGATGGGCTTCCTTCCTTGAAACTATTTCGGCAAAAGCCTCCGCCGCCCTGCGCCTTTGGACTTGGACATACGCTCCTCTCAGAAACAACAGCGTAATCGCGCCGATCATGACGGACACCAAACCGCGGGTGGCTTCGTATGACTTATACGCCTCTTCTTTCGATATCTCCGCCGCTATTCCAAGCCCAAGCGTCTCGTTCCATGACCAGCTCCCGACCACGGGGATGCCTCGATAATTGCGATAGCCTTCAAGGTTGGCTCCGGAACGGCCCGCCGTGGCCTCGGCGGCCATATGTGTCAGCGGTTGATTCCCGCGCGGAATATTTGGACGGAATCCATCATCCATGTTCCCGCCCGGATCGCGGATTTCCGGCGCAAGAACGCTCCCTTCGCCCATCGAAAGAGGCCCGGTTTTTTGAAGTTGGCTTTCAAAACGGCTTCTCGAAATCATTTTCCCCCGCTTGTTGAATGCGTAGACCTCTCCAGTTTCCCCCACATACAGGCTTTGGAGGGTCCGGGTCAAATCCTGTCCGGGATCGACATAAAAAACCAAGGCCCCTATGATAACTCCCGCATTGTCGTAAATCGGGCCGGTCACATAGGTCGTCGGCTGGACAGGATCGTCCGGGCGGTCGTCGGTCTTGATTTCGCTCGCCAAATACGAAGCGATCAAATTTTCTCCGCCAAACACTTTTTCAAGAACGCCTTTTTCCAAGCTCAACGGATGCTTCTCTCCAACATTCGCGTTCCGCATGGAAGCAAGGCAGACTTGATCCGGAGCGATTACCGCGAAATCGAAAAATCCATGTTCCTCAAGCTCCGGTCGCAACAAATCTCTTATCAAGTCTTGCGCGGGGTTGTCCAAAAGCGTTCGACGATCGTGGGAACCGCTCGACAGGATGATGACCGGTTGCATGAGGTATGGGGATTTGGCCCACGACAATATGCTTTTCCTATGACTTGAACCCCATTGGCCCAAGGATTTGTCGGCCGATTTGAGCACGGCCTGCAAGAAGGCGAGAAGATTCTGTTTTATCTGAGTTTCTATGCGAGCAAGTCCATAAATGGAAAGAAAACCGACCAAAAGAATCGTCGTTAATATCTTTAGTAATTCGGGAACGACATTTTCCCCATGCCTTAAGGATTTCATGGTGTCAATGATTACCAATATGATGTGGGCGCAAATTTGCCGTTTTTCCGTTCAGCTATTTTTCGACACGCAAAATGAAGCCGTATACCGGTTTCCTGGATCGTCTAACAAAATGAACATTTACGACCGGCTCCTTTCACGGTCCGTTAAAATGCTTGCTCGTTGCCATTTTTCTCCTTACTGAAAACAAATCAGGCTGTTTGTGTTGAGCTTGTTGCCATCCCACCTCCAAAATAGACGATCGCTGTCACGCCCGAATCAAGGAATTCTCACAGTTTTGTCACGTTTAGCCCGGATATTGTACGAACAAAAGGGAGTAATTGGCGGGAGACCGCCTGGAGCCGGGAGACAACGCTTGCCGGATCGAAATAGGGGATGGGACAGTTTGTGCCGGAGTTTTTAAATCCCCCCAGCCCCCCTTTGACAAAGGGGGGCTGGGGGGATTTAATAAAGGGGGACCGAGGGGGATTTCCCGGCTTTCGATTCGAGAAAAGAATTTTCGACTCGTGCAATATCCAGGTTGGAGCGTCTAACATAATGAGCGCCCGCTTGTCCGGCATGTTACGGCAACGGGAATCCCGAACTTCGGGCGCCCCGGAAACATTCATTATGTTAGACGCTCCTGGAAGAATAACCTTACTTTCAATCGGCTGAAGAGTTATGCGGGGGACAAAATCCCCAGAAAAAGGAAGGAGGGCATTTAAAATCAAATATTTTCCAATTTTCATGGGTCTTGTCCCACTATTCGCACCGGAATTCTGGATATAAAGATACTCTTATCTTAAAAAAATTCCGTTATTCTCCCATAAAAAACGGCCAGTACCAGCGCCGTTCCTTTTCGACCAGCAACGTCGCGACGGTTTCGTTCTGATACACCAGCGGATAATCACGCAGGGTCAGCAGTAAACCGTCTTGCGGGGCGAACAACTCCTCCAGCGTTTCGCCGCTATGGATATCGCGCACTTCTCCCAGTTTCCGGCCCTGCTTCACGCTCTCCCCGATCCGCGCCTCCGGCAAAAAAAGACCGGGATGGGACGCGGAAACACGGCGTTCGTTCTCCGGGGAATAAAAGCGGACTTCGCCTTTTTCCGCCTTGCGCTTCTCATGCGCCAGGACGCCGATGGCCAGCATGAAATTGACGACGTTCGCAAGCAGTGCGCCGTTCGTTTCCGTGTCGATGCTCGCGGACCGGCCTCCCGCGAGGACCAGCGCACAGACGTTGTTTTCGATCCACTGGTTGTACAGGCGGAGTTGGAAAGCCGGGGTGGGTTGCAACTCGCGGACGATTCCCAGCCCAGGAAAGCGATCGGGGCCGCCGCCGGGGACTTTCCCCGCGAGGTACCGCGCCGCGCGGCGTAGCGAACGGTCCGGCCTGAGCAGTTGAATGTGGGGAAAACTCACGTAGCGTTTTTCGGAAGCGTCCAGTAGCAGGGCGTAGTTCGAATCGGCGGTGTGTTTGTACAGGGCGTTGCACAGCCGGTCGGCCAATTCGCCGCAACTGGACCCCGGGAACGCCAGGTCCAGGTCGAGATTGTCGAAAGACCACAACCGCTCCCCTTCCAGGACCGCCTGGATGTTGACGACCGGGAAAAGCTGGATCTTGCCGGCGATGCGGAATCCCGGCAGGCGCCCGTCCTCGACGTCCTGAAGAAATCTGGAGAGCAGGGAGACGAGGTGAAGACCGTTCAAATGGTCCCCATGCAGGCCCGCGACGATCGAGAGCGTGTCGACGAAACGGCCTTTCTCCCACACGTTTTTATAGAGGGCGACGGCCTCGCCCACGGGCGGCTGGATGGAAAAGATTTTTTCCTTCACCGTTCGTCCGGCCCCTCGAGCGCCACCCGGGCAAGAGGCGCGCCTTCATAGATTAACGGCAGTTCCCGCAGGGTGAAGATCGTCCCCTCGAAAGGGGAAACGATTTCCTCCAACGTTTCCCCGCGGACCGGGTCGACCACGTCGCCGATCTTGTCTCCTTTCCCAACGCGGTCCCCAAGCTTGACGCGCCCGGCAAACAGCCCGGCCCGTTTCGCCTGCACCAGGCCCACTTGATCGGCTTTGAGGACCAAAGGCGTCTTGATTTCCCCGCGCGGCCGCCGGGAAGAATTTAAAACGCCGGCGTGATGCAGTAAATGGATCGCGCCGTCCAGGATTTGCGAGCAAAAATCCCGGTGGATGCGCAGGCAGATGCCCAACTCCATCACCAGCGTGGGGACCTTCGCGCGGTTGAGGTTGTATCCCAGGGTCGATTCGAACACTCCCGCCATGGGGTGCACCCAGATCACGTCGACGTTGCATTGCAGGGCGAGCGGCAGGAGTTTTTTCTCGAAATCCTTGACGATGCGGATTTGCGGAAGTTCCACCAAATGCTGGTTGCTGGAATGCAGGTCCACCGCCAGGTCGGAACAGGCCTTCAAGTCCGCCAGGAGTTCCCGGCAGGCGCCCGCAGGAAGCGAATTCCCGGCGGGCTCGCCCATGAGCCGGTTCATGTCCACCGAGAAAAAGGGCCACAGCCGCGACCCATGGCACAACGCTTGCGGATTGACGGCGGGATAGACGTTGACCTCTCCCAGGAACGCGCCGGGCTCGGTCTCCTTGAGGCGCCGGAGATATTGGACCAGAAGGAAGCAGAGATAAACGCCCTCCAACTCGTCCCCGTGCAGTCCGGCGAGAAAGGAAACGCGCCGGGCGGGTTTGGGCCGGGCGGACGAAAAGGTCTGCTTGACGATTTCCACGGACGCGCCTGACGGGCCTTTATAAGCGACTACGCTCCGGGTCCGCAACGCTCAGTCCCGCCGGCCCCGTTTTTTGGGCTGAATGTTCATGGCGTCGATTTTTCTCTTGAGGGTATTGCGGTTGATCCCCAGGACCTTGGCGGCGACGACCTGCTTGCCGGAGGTCTTCTCCAGCAGTATTTGAAAAAGCTGTTTCTCCAGCGCCTGGGTCAACCGGTCGTGCAGGTCCCGGTCCTTGTCCCAATCGGTTTGGGCCATGTATTCGCGGACCAGGTCGCCAAGCCGCTTTTCCCAATCCTCCAGGGACGTGCCTGCCTTCCGGGCGTCCTCCAGAATCTGCGGCGGGAGGTGTTCGGGGAGCACCGGCCCGCTGGAAGCCAGCGCCAGGCCGCGCTTGACCGCGTTCTCCAATTCCCGGATGTTGCCCCTCCAGGAATAATTCTTGAAAATTTGCTCCACCGCGGGCGAAAGATACGTTTTCCCCCGGGCCAGTTCGTCGGAAAAGCGGCACAGGAAATGGTTCGCCAGGAGCGGGATGTCCTCCGGTCTTTCGCGGAGGGGGGGCAGGTGGATATGGATCACGTTGAGGCGGTAGAACAGGTCCTCGCGGAACAATTTCCGGGCCATCAGGTCCTGCAAGTCCTGGTTGGTGGCGGCGATCACCCGCACGTCCACGCGCACCGGCTCCTTGCCGCCCACGCGGTAGAACTCGCGGTTCTGCAGGACGCGCAGTAT
>JACQQK010000101.1 GCA_016207065.1 Nitrospinota bacterium | reverse complement strand
CATGATCATCACCGGGCCGAACATGGCGGGCAAATCCACCTACCTGCGGCAGACCGCCCTCATCGCGCTCATGGCCCAGATCGGGAGTTTCGTCCCCGCGGACCGGGCGGAAATCGGCCTGGTGGACCGGATCTTTTCCCGCGTGGGAGCGCAGGACTTTCTCCTCAAGGGCCAGTCCACGTTCATGGTGGAAATGAACGAGACCGCCAACATCCTGAACAACGCCACCCGGAGGAGTCTCATCGTCCTGGACGAGATCGGCCGGGGGACCAGCACTTTCGACGGCATCAGCATCGCCTGGTCCATCGTCGAATACCTGCACGGCGCCAACCGCATCGGAGCCAAGACCCTGTTCGCCACCCACTACCACGAACTGACGGAACTGGCCGCGACGCTTCCCGGGGTCAAGAACTATAACATCCAGGTCAGGGAATGGAACGACGAGATCGTCTTCCTCAGAAAAATAGTCCCCGGCGGCGCGGACAAGAGTTATGGGATCCAGGTGGCCCGGCTGGCGGGCCTGCCGGAACAAGTCCTCAAGCGCGCCCGCGAAGTATTGCTCAACCTTGAAAACAGCGAGTTCGACGAAGTCGGGACGCCCAGGATAGGCCACTCGCAGGAAACGCCGGAAGCCGCCGTCCCGCAACAACTGAACCTGTTCAACGAAACGGAACGCTCCCTCGTCCGCAAGTTAAAAGAGGCCCATCCGGACGAACTGAGCCCCCGTCAAGCCTTGGACTTGATTTTCGAATTAACCCAACTGATCCGGGAAAGGAGTTTATGAACATACTGGTCACCGGCGGAGCCGGATTCATAGGGTCCCATATAGCCAGGGCCTGTCTCGAAGCCCATCACAAGGTGACGGTCCTGGACAACCTCTCCGCGGGAAGCAGGGAAGCTGTCCCGCAAGGAGCCGCGTTTTATCAAATGGATTTACGGGACCCCGAAGTTCTGAATGTCCTTAAAAAGGAAAAAATCGAAGCCATCAATCACCACGCGGCGCAAATTTCCGTCCATCAATCCGTCGCCGACCCCGTTTTCGACGCTAACTCCAATATTATTGGGACTTTACAATTACTGCAAAACGCGGTAGACTGTGGCGTTCGAAAATTCGTTTTCGCTTCCACGGGAGGAGCCGTTTATGGCGAGCAGGATTGTTTTCCGGCAGGCGAGGACCATCCCTGCAGGCCGCTGACTCCCTATGCGATCGCCAAACTCTGCGTGGAACATTATTTGGCGTTTTACCGAAGGAATTTCGATCTCAATTACGCCGTTTTGCGTTATAGCAACGTCTTCGGCCCGGGCCAGAACTCCCATGGAGAAGCCGGCGTCGTCGCCATATTCTGCCAGCGGTTGAACGCCGGCAAACCCCTCGTTATTTTCGGCGACGGCGGGCAAACGCGGGACTTCATATCCGTCCAGGACGTGGTGAAAGCCAACCTCCTGGCATTGAAACCGGAGTGCCTGGGGACGTTCAACGTCGGAACGGGAAAGGAAACCTCGGTCAAAGCATTGGCGGAGAGCCTCGTCAAACTGTCCGGACGGAATTCGAAAATCGAATTTGCCGCGCCCCGCCATTACGAACAACGCCGAAGTTCCATCGACTACGGCAAGCTCAACAAATCGTTCGGTTGGAAACCGGAGCTTTCCCTGGAGGAGGGATTGAGTGAAACCCTGGACTACTTTTCAAACGAAACGCATTAAAACCTCGTTATTGGCCCTGACGCTTGGGTTGACGCTGTGCCTATCATCCGCCGCCTTTGCCGCCGATCCGGCCATCGTCAACATCAGCGTCGGCAAATCCGGCAATCTCGTCACCATGGACGCCACGCTGGCCGACGGGTTCAACGACAGTATTCTCGAGGCCATCGAAAGCGGGGTCCCCATGACCTTCACCTACCATATCGAACTGCGCCAGATGGAAACCTTGTGGCTCGACAAGCTGATCGGCTCCGCCGCCATCGAAAACACGGTCCAATACGACTCGCTTAAAAAGGTTTACCGGTTTTCCTCCAGCGGGAAGAACGTCAAACGCAAAGTCATCACCCGCGACAAGACTCTTTACCAGAAACTGATGCTCACGCTGGAAAGCATTCCCATCGCTTCCGCATACAAATTGAAGCCCGAGGACAATTATTACGTCCGGGTAAAAGCCGACCTGGAGACCGATCGTCTTTGGTTCCCGTTCAACTACCTGCTCTTCTTCGTCCCGTTCAACGATTTCAAGACCGCCTGGTCCAAATCCTCCCCGCTCAAGATAATGGACTCCGATTTTCCCGAGGAATCCTTCGCCAAATCCCCCCAGCCGGACGTCGGCGATTCCAAGGTCATGAACCATGTCATCCGTTCCTTCAATCGATAACCTTCGCTACTCGCCGCTCTCCGAGGAACAGGTTCGAAGAAAGAAAATACGGACGCGCCGGATCATCGTCGGGATCCTGTTGTCGCTCGCCGGCCTGACCGCGCTGGAGGTCTATATCCTCCAGCAACGCCACAGCGGCGCCCCCATCGCCAACAACATCGCCATCCTCGTCGTTTTCAACGTCATCATCGTCCTGCTGTTCGTTTTGCTCCTGCTCATCACGAGAAACCTGGTCAAGCTATACAACGAACGCAAAAGCAAGATCCTGGGCTCGAAGTTCCAGACGAAGCTCATCGTGGCCTTTTTGATCCTCGCCCTGTTCCCTTCGATTTTCCTGTTCCTCGTGGCCAGCAAATTGTTCAGCTTCAGCGTGGGCCATTGGTTCAGCCTGCAAGTGGAGCGCTCGCTGGAGCAGTCCATGCAAGTGGCGCGCGAATATTACGCCCACCTGGAGAAAAGCGGTCTGCGTAGCGCCAGGGCGATCGAGGGCTACATGACCCAAAACCGTTATTACCTCCCCGAAAACCGGCCCCAACTCAGCGAGCTTGTCGCCGCCCGAGTCCGGGAATACGGCTTGAGCGGAATCGTCATTTACGACAGCGACCTGAAAGTCGTCGTCTCGGAAATTCCAAACCCGTCGAAGCTTGATATCGCGGACCTGAACTACCTGGACCTGATCAAAAAGAGCGTCGATGGGGAAGGCGTTTCCGAGATCCGCTCCTCCTCGGACAAGGGGGATTTCATGGCGGTGGCCCTGCCGCTCACCCAAACTTTCGAGGGAAAGATTTCCATCTGGGGATACATCGTCACCCTGAGCTCCCTCCCCAGGAATATCGCCGCGAAAGTCGAAAGCATCCGTTCGGCTTACGAGGAGTACCGGCAACAAAGCCTCCTCAAACTGCCGGTCAGCGCCAACTACTACGTCACCTTCCTGCTGGTCACTCTTTTGATCCTGTTTTCCGCGATCTGGCTCGGATTCTACATGGCGCGGGGCATAACCATACCCATCCAACAGTTGGCGGAAGGCACCCGCAGAATCGCCGGCGGCGACCTGAACTTCATGATCTCGACCAACGCCAGCGACGAGATCGGCCTGCTCGTCCATTCCTTCAACAAGATGACCGACGAACTCGGCCAGAACCGGAAAAAACTGCAACACGTCAACGAGGACCTGAAAACCACCAATATCGAGTTGGAACGCCGGCGGTATTACATCGAAACGATCCTCGAAAACATCGGGGCGGGAGTGATCTCCGTGGACAAAAAGGGACGCATCACCACCCTCAACAAGGCGGCCAAACGGATCCTCCACATGGACTCCCCGGACGTCCTCGGGTCGAGTTACCGGGACGTTTTCGACCCGTCCTTCCACGAGCCCATACGCAAAATAACCCGGCTCATGATCCGGGAGCAAAAGGAGTCTTACGAGCAACAAATCGAGATCATGGTGGGAGATAACCATCTCGCCCTGTTGGTCAACCTCAGGGCGCTACTCGGATCGGGGAAAAAATACCTCGGCATGGTCATCCTGTTCGAGGACCTGACCCAGATGATCAAGGCCCAGAAGATAGCCGCGTGGAAGGAAGTGGCGCAAGGCATCGCCCATGAAATAAAAAATCCCCTCACCCCCATCCAGCTCAACACCCAGCGCCTGCGGAAAAAATATTACGAGAACAAGGAGGACTTTGCCCGGGTCTTCGACGAGAGCATCCGGATCATCAACCAGGAAGTGGAGGGGATGAAGGACCTGCTCAACGAGTTTCTCAACTTCTCCCGCATGCCGACCCCAAACCCGAAACCCGTCTCCCTGCACAAAATCATCGACGACGTCGCCAGTCTGTACCGGGACCACGGCAAAAACGTTTCCATCAGGAAGAATTACGACCCCAACATCTCCCTGCTGAACATCGACGGGGAACAGATACGCCGGGTCCTCATCAACCTGTTCGAAAACGCCTTGGACGCGGTCGACGAAAGCGGCTCGATCGAAATCGCCACCCGTCTGAACAGCCAGGAGAAACGCGTAAAGATCGAGTTTTCCGACAACGGCGTGGGCATCCCCCCGGCCGACAGGGACAAGCTCTTCCTGCCTCACTTCACCACCAAGAAGCGCGGGGCCGGACTGGGCCTGGCCATCGTCCACCGGATCATCGCCGACCACAACGGCGCCATCAACGTGCGGGACCATTCTCCCAAGGGGACCGTTTTCATCATCGAACTGCCGACGGCCCCGCAAATCCTCCAATCGACGCCATTGATGAAAGAGACGGAATTTCGCAAGACCTCCCCGCCCATTTGATTAAATCCATCCTTTCCCTTGCAACGGACCGAAAACCGCGTATAGAATAAATGTATTCCCGATCGCTTGGCGGGACGGCCCCGCGCTCCGAGACAACGCATGGAACAAGAATTCAAATTTTCCCTGGACGAGGAAACCCGCAAACGCCTGCACGAACTGTGTGGCGGCGACGAGAAAGCCATGCGGGAATTCGCCGCCAAGGCCGTGGAAAAACAAATTTCCGAGAACGAAAAAGAGAAAAAGAACAACCCCGCCGACCTTCAAGGCCTGGAAGATTATTTGAAATCGGGAAACCCCGGAAGCCGGGCCTATGGCATCAAAGGCCAGGGCTGGTGATTCCAACTTCAAGCGCGAGACCCACCAATGACGCAGAGGCATAATTTCCTCATCGGCAAGGAATGGCGCGAGCGCGGACAAACCATTCCGGTGGTCAATCCCCATACCCAGGAAGCGATCGCGGAAGTCTGTCTCGCGGGGAGGGACGAAATCCTGCAAGCCATATCCCTGGCGGAGCGGGCGTTCGACAAGACCCGCAACCTGCCCGCCTACCTGCGGAGCAGGATCTGCGGTCAGACCGCGCAAGGGATTCGAAGCCGGCGCGAGGAGTTCGCGCGGACGATCGCCCTGGAATCGGGCAAACCCCTGGTTTTCGCCCGCGCGGAAACGGACCGGGCCGCCGCGACGTTCGAAATCGCGGCGGAGGAGGCCAAGCGCATCGGCGGGGAGGTCCTGGACCTGGACGTCGCCGAACACGCGCGGGGGAAAATAGGGATCGCCCGCCGGTTCCCCATCGGTCCGGTGGCGGGGATCTCGCCGTTCAACTTCCCGCTCAACCTGGTGGCGCACAAGGTGGCGCCCGCCCTGGCCTGCGGCAACCCCATCGTGCTGAAACCGTCCTCTACGACTCCCCTCTCCGCCCTACTCCTGGGAAAAGTCCTCATGGAAACCGAGGCCGTCGAGGGCAGTCTCAGCATACTCCCCTGCAAAAGCGCGGACGCCGCTCCCCTGGTGGAGGACCCGCGCCTGAAAATGGTGACGTTCACCGGTAGCGCCCCCGTCGGCTGGGACATCAAACGGCGCGCCGGAAAGAAAAAAGCGGTCCTGGAACTGGGAGGGAACGCCGCCGTAATCGTGGAAAGCGACGCCGACCTGGAACTGGCGGCGAAAAAGATCTGCGCCGGGGCGTTCGCCTTTTCGGGCCAGGTCTGCATCTCCGTCCAGCGCGCCTTCGTCCATGAGTCCCGGTTCGACCGGTTCATGGACCTGCTCCGCCAGGAAATCGGAAAATTAAAAATCGGGGACCCCCTCGACGAAACCGTCACCTTCGGCCCAATGATCGACCTGGAAAACGCGGAACGGATCGAGGCATGGGTCGGGGAAGCCGTGAGAAGCGGCGCTCAAATAGTCACGGGCGGGAAACGGAAGGGCGCCCTGTACGAACCCACTGTCCTCGCCGGGGTCGATCCCGCGATGAAAGTTTCCTGTCAGGAAGCCTTCGGCCCCATTTTAACGGTCGAGCCTTACGCGGATTTCCAAAAGGCCATCGATCGCGTCAACGACTCGGACTTCGGCCTGCAGTCCGGCATCTTCACCAACCAGATGGACAAGGTCATGCAAGCGTTCGACCGGTTCGAGGTGGGGGGGGTGATCGTGAACGACGCCCCCACGTTCCGCGTGGACAACATGCCGTATGGGGGGATCAAGGAGTCCGGCTTCGGGCGCGAAGGGGTGCGTTACAGCATGGAAGAGATGACCGAGATCAAATTGCTGGTCCTCAATAACTGCAAGGATTGAAAGTGGAAACGACCCCCCAACCGCGTTTCATCGACAATGGCGACGGGACGATCACGGACCGCATGCTCAACGTGATGTGGAAGAAGACCGACTCCTTCCAGGACACGAAAAAATGGACCAACTGGCTGAAATGCCGCGATCACGTCAAGAAGATCAACGCGGACAAATTCGCGGGACACAACAACTGGCGCCTGCCCAAACAAGACGAGGCGTGGAGCCTGTTCGACCTGACGCAAAAGAGCCGGGACAAGTACGGCGACGATATTTATCTTCACCCCATTTTCGAGCCTGGAAGCGCGGGCGTCACGTGGACGTCGGACACGCGCGATTCGGCGGCCCTCATCATCCAATACGAGGACGGCGGGCAAATCTGGCCTTCCCAGTACGCCAACCTGAACATGGCCGTCCGGCTCGTGCGCGATCTGACCTGAACGCGGGCTTTATTTCCCTTGATATGCCGCCCGGACGGGATAGACCACCCTCGCCCTGGCATCCTTGCTCGCGAAATAATTAAACCACGGCTGGACGACAAAACGGATCATCGCCGCCTTACTGACAAGGGTTTTGAACGTTTTTATGTTATGCCGCTGGGTCTCCAATTCCAGGTCCAGGATTTCTCCCTCGGGAATTTTGAACTTGCCGTCCGCCGTTTTGCCCAAATCGATCTTGACCGCGCCGTTCCCTCCCTCGATGGACAGTTTGCCTTCGGCGACGGGCTTTTTCCTGGAACCGGACAAATACAGCTTCCAATTATAGATAGTCTGGAATCCCCGGGCCCTGGCGACTAATATCGCGGGGTCGAGAAACTGCAGGAAAGCCTTCCCATTCTCCCGGTAAAAATAGATCTCCTGGACGGGCCAAAGGGCCTGAGCGTTTTCGAACAACTCCCTGCTGACGCGGAAACACTGTTCGTTTTTCAAGAGGTCTTCCAGCGAGGTCTTGTTCTGGCGGATCAGGTCCTGCCTCAACTCCAAGGCCTCGGGCTCGTAATTGAAACAGCTGGCGACCGCCAGCTTGGACGCGTTCTCGCCGGCGGGTATCGCGTCCGCCGCCTGCCGGAGGCGGGCCAGAATCCTGGCCTGCAATTTTGGATTGTGGGAGCGGCTCGACTCCGTCGATAGGGCGACGACTCCGTCCCAGTCGTTTTTTCCGATCGCTTTTTCCAAATCCGACAGGACCCTGTCCTCGTAGCCGGACGGGCCTTCCGACTCCGGGAAATACTCCTTGCCGCCAAAGACCTTGTCCTTCAAAAACCGGTAGCGTCCGGGATGCGAATAGCGGAAATAGGGATACTGGATGTAAGCGGCCACGGAGTTGGCGAAATCCTCCTGCGGGTTCTGCCGGGAATACGTGGGGACGTGCATTACGGAAACGGGGGCGTAAGCGTCGGTCTCCGGATCGTTCAGCATGGCATAGATGAAATCGCTGTTCTCCTTCCCGTCCAGGGCGGGCAAATGGAGAATCCGGAAATGCGCGACCGCGAGCCATTCGGGCGAAAAACTCAAAAACCCGTTCGTCAGATCGAACGCATGCCCCATCTCGTGCTGGACGATATTTTGAAAGTCCTCCGGGTCCTTGTACATCAGGTTATTGTAAAGTTCGACGCGCGGGTCTTCGTCGTCAACATACACGTTGTAGGACTTGCCCGCCTGCCTGAATATCGTCGCGAACGCGGGGAAGGCGCCGGACGGCACCTCGTCGGGGTCAATGTCCCGCGACCGGACAGCCAACCGGGAGGTCCGGTATAACCCGTTCAAGCCGGGAAGACGGAAAAAACCCGCGGGAAGCGGGGCGAACGCTTCGTCCAATTTGACGATTTCCTCTTTTTTCCAGCCCTCGTCGAGGTCGAGCAACTCGTAACCGTAGCTTTCCTTGAACTTCGCCTTCAGCCGGTCGATCTGCTCCCGGTAATCCTTCGGGGCCTCGTAATATTTCCTTTCCGAATACAGCGCGTTCCACTGGCCCGACAACGCAAGGATGGACAGGGACAACGCCAACGCCGCGAACTTGGGAAACATTCTCATAAAATGTCGACCTCCAGATGCCGGGTTCCGCGCCCGGCGTTGATATGCCTGCATGGAAAAGCGATCGTCTTCGGAAAAACCAGTTTACCAAGAAGTTTTGGGCAAAGCACATTAATCGTACAAGACATCGGGCGGGGGAAAATACCGGGAAAATTCCTGCAACCAACGGGCGTTTTCATCATCTCAAACAACTAACGGATCAACTCATCAATACATAATCCATCAAATGGAGGGAAAATATGGCCACGTTACCGGGCATCGGCGCAAAAATGATCAAACTGAATCCCAATTGGTCGGTGGAGAAGGCGGGAAGCGTTCCGCTGGAAGCCGCGTTGTCCATCAATGATTTCAAAGGAAAACGGCTGATTATCACCTTGCCCGGCGCCGGCGGTTTCTGCAACAAGGAACTGGACCTGGTCAGGGAACACGCCGACAAGTTCAAGACCGCCGGCGTTGACGAAGTGATCGTCGTCGTGGGCACGGACATCCTGACCAACGCGGGGCGCGGGTTGCCCAATTTGTTGCAGGACATCGACCTGGAGTTCGCCAAAGCCAACAAACTGCACTTGGACGGACTGAAAAGCCGCTACCTGAACCGCGCGGTCATCGCCGTCGACGCGAACGGCAACCAAGTCCTGCGCGAGGACGCCCCTCTGCTGGGTTGCCGGACCGCGGACGCCCTTGTCGGCGCGGCCCAAAAAGCGTTCTCCAATTAAAACCGTCCTGGCGCCAATCAAGGCGCCGATCCATGACATCCATCAAAACCTCCCGGCGGTCCGCCGGGAGGTTTTTTGTTTTCTTGGCCCCGGGCGCCCCCCTCCCCTCCCTCCGACGACGCGTCCCGCGATCCAGCCTTGAACTTGGCAAGGCGGATATGCTATTTTTAGCCATACTGCGGATAAAAAATTTCCGCCTTCTCCCGGTATTTGGTGGGAAAATGGATATCAATCGATTTCGTTTCGCCATTCGAGGTTTACCCCATGTCGGAAATTGATGAGAAACAATCGCCATCGACCTCTACGGACGTATCCGAGTTGGAACAAAAAGCCGCTGGCCGCGTCGATCCCATTCTGGAGCGCCTGTCCGTTTCTAACGTAGAGATCGATAAAAACAAGATCCGCGCCCTGTTCGGCAAAATGTGGGTCTTCGACAAAGTTGACGAGTTAAGCCCGGACGAGCAATTCCTTTACACGGTGGGCCTGTTCATCTATTACGCGCACAACGTCCTGGACGATTACAACATAAGGGTCGATCAGGCGCGGGAGGCGATAACCGGGGCCCTGCGCGCATGGCAGTCCGAGAGCCTGGAAAAGGAGATCGCCGGGGAAAAAGCCGCGCCCAATCCCTTCAAGGCGTTCGTCGAGACCGGCGTCCCCCGCGTCGACGAAATCTACCCCTGGAAACATTTTCTCCTCGACCACAAGAAATCGGACGAAAAGGAATGGACGTACAAAATAAAAAAGTGCTGGTTCTCCGAGTTCTTCATCCGTTTGGGCAGGACGGATTATATCGGCACCGCCTGCCTGTTCGACATGATCCCGGCGGAGGCGAGGAAGGATTACGTCAACCTGAAGTTGCAAAATCTTTTCGCGAAATTGGGGACCTCCTGCCAATTCACATACACCCCGGCGAAAAAAGGCCCGTGAGCCGCGCCGCCTAATCCCGGCAGTTTTCCTCCATGAGTCCAGAGGACCGTCTATCAAGCAAATCGCTTATTACATCAGTTCGCACGGGTACGGTCACGCGGCCAGGTCCATCCCCATCCTGACGCGCCTTGTCGAAACCTGCCAGGTCCATATCAAAACCCGGATTCCCAAGGCGTTCTTCGAGATTTACCTGGACGCGGCGAGCGCCCGGCTGACGCCGCGGGATGTAGATGTCGGGTGCGTCCAGAAAGACTTCATCCGTATCGACGCGGAAGAGACCCTGCGCCGCCTGGAGTCGTTTTACAAGGACCCCGCCGGCCGTGTATCCGCGGAAATCCGCTGGCTCGATGGACATAAAATCGACATGGTCCTTTCCGACGTCCCCAGCTACCCATTGCAGGCGGCAAAACGCCTGGGCATCCCCGCCCTTCTCGTCGCCAACTTCACCTGGCACGACATTTACTCGGCCATGCCCGGCATTGGGGACCGCGCCGACCTTCTGGAAATCCTGCGCGGGGAATATGCGTGCGCCACGATGCAGTTTCTTCCCCAATGCCATATCGACAACTCCGTCGTCGAGCGGAAGAAAACCGTGGGGTTCATCGGCCTTAAAGGCAGGGACGCGCGGGAGGAGTTGGCGCGCTTTTTGCCCGTGCCCATCGGGGAACGGACGTTGGTCTTCGTCTACCTGGGGCAATCGGATTCCTCGCGGATCGAATGGAACAACCTGAAAAACATGCGCGATTGCATTTTCATCACCCGCGACCCCATCGCGCGACCGTCCCCCAGCCCCAACCTTTTCGTCCTTGACGGCCGGTTTTCCCATGCCGACCTGGCCGCCAGTTCGGACGTCGTTTGCACTAAGGCGGGCTACTCCACGCTTGCCACCGCCTTCGCGCACGGCAAACCCGTGATCTCCTGCGACCGCGAGGACTTTTGCGAATTCGGGGCCGTTAGGGATTTCATGGAGCGAAACGAGGTCGGCCTGATCGTGGATTCCGGCAAGTTTCATGCCTGCGACTGGAGCGAGGCCGTCAAGCGGGCGCGGAAATTGACCGTAAAAGGAAAAACGAGGCTGGACGGCGAATTGGACGTGGTCGCTGAGGTCCGGCGCCTGTTGCAAAGTTGAGGATTTCCTATAATAACCCCGCGTTTCGATTTATACTCCTTTCAGACTGGGCAAACTCCCCATGAGCAAGGACATCACCCTTATCATCACCAACTGGAACGGAGCGGACCTCCTGCGCGAATGCCTGCCTTCCATCCGCGCGGCGGTCCAGTACGACACGGCCCATTCCTACGAGACAATGGTCATCGACGACTGCGGTTCCGACGGCAGTCTCGACCTGCTGGCGAGGGAATTCCCGTGGGTCAGACGCGAACGCACCCCGCGCAACCTGGGTTTCCAGGGAGCCAACAACTACGCGGTCAAACTGGCCGGCTCCCCCTTGGTCATGCTGTTGAACAACGACATCAAGCTGGAAGAGAAAGCCTTGTATTTTCTGGCCCGCCATTTCGACCCGATCTCTCCCGCGGGGACAGCGAACGCCGTTTTCGCCGCGAGCGGCAAGATTTACGGGTTCGACCGGACCACTTTCCTGTACGGCAACCGGGGAGGCTATTTCCGGCGCGGTCATTTTTATCTTTACGAGAAAAGCGCCGACGACGCCAGCCAGACGCTGTTCGCCTGCGGCGGCGCGTTCATGGCGGACCGGAAACGGTACCTCGAACTCGGCGGGTTCGACCCGATGTACCGTCCGCTCTATTACGAGGAGATCGACCTTTCCTACCGGGCGCTCAAGCGCGGATGGGAAGTCCTCTACGAACCGGATTCCATCGCCTACCATAAAGTGCGGGGCACGATCGCAAAACAGGAGAAACTCAGGCAAATCCGGCTGATCTCCGCGCGCAACAATTATCTGTTCGTTTGGAAAAACATTCTCGACGCGCCCCTGACCCGGGAATTCATGATGTATGTCCCCCTGTTCCTTCTGCGCGACCTGTTCCGCCTGGAGCCGCGTTTCTGGACCGCGATATACATGGCCTTGAAACGGTTGCCCTCCGCCCTGCGCGGACGCCGGGCGGAAAAGAAGGCCGTCCGTTTTTCCGACCGGGAAATCCTGGGCCGGATCAACGGCGGCGGATGGGACTCGAAAAAAGAAACTTGAACGTCATCCGGCGGGGAGCAAAACTCCGCCGGCCAACCCGTAAAACGACATGCACCACATCGCGATCCGTTGCAAAGCGTCCGCCACGCAGGGCATGGGACATCTTGTCCGGCAATTGCATCTGGGCCGGTCCCTGAGCGAGGCGGGAAACTCCGTCGTCTATTTCATCGACGATTACCGGCCGGCCGCCGAGACCCTGGACAAGTCGGGGTTCCCTTACCACATCGCCGGTCCGGGAGAGCTCTTTTTGCGGATACTGGCGGAGCCGGTGGACCTGGCCATCATCGACCAGAAAGACAACGACGCCGAGTACATCCGGAACCTGCGGCCCCGCGCGCGGAAAATCGCCAGCTTCGAGGACCTCGGCGACGGCAGGGACCTCGTGGACTTGCTGGTAGACGCCAACCTGGAGGAGTCTCAATGGGGAAACATCGACCCGCGGTTGCGCGGCCTTTTCGGCCTGCCCTATGTCGTCCTCCATCCCGACTTCGAACGCTACAACCGCCAACCGCGATCGTTCCCGCCCACCATCCGCTCCGCCCTGATCACCATGGGGGGGACCGACCCCAAAAACCTGACCGTGCCGCTGGCCCGGTCCCTGCTCGAGCGGAAAAATTGTCCCGCGTTGACGGCGCTGACGGGGGCCGGATTCCGGGACTGGCTGGCGCTGGAAAAATTGCAGATGTCCTGGGGCGGACTACGGGCGCTCCACAACGTCCCCAACATGGCCGAGGTCCTCGCGGACCACGACGTCGTTTTTTGTTCCGGGGGCGTCACGCTCCACGAAGCCATGGCGGTCGGGACCCCCGCCTTCGCGATCAACCAGGTCCCGCACCAGGAGAAAAAAGCCCGCTATTTCGAAAAACTGGGGGCGGCCGTCAACCTGGGCATGGCGGAGGTTTGGGACGCCGGGAAAATCGGCGGCATCCTGGAGCTGAAGGGAGAGCGGCTGGAGTCCATGAGCCGCATCGGGAAAAGCCTGGTCGACGGCAAGGGCCTCCGGCGCGTCGCGGACGAACTCAGGAAATTAATGACCTGAACGCATCAGGGGGTTTTGTCCAGATACAGGACCTTGTAGGCGGCGACGGCCTTGCTCACGCCGCTCACCATCGAGCGGACCGACAGCGTGGCGCCCGTGATCGAATTGATGTTCCTGAAATCCGAGTTGGCGTCCTTGCCGAAGAACTGGCCGAGGAAGGACTTGAACCGCACCTCCCAGCCATGCGGCTCGCGGTACACCATCACCTCCACGTCCCGGACGGTCCCGTCCGTATTCAGCGCCACCATGAAGGTGATCGGGTACGACTTGCCGATCACGTGGTCGATCGTCACATAGCCCATCGGTTTTCCCCCCTTGATCCCCACGTAATACGAGATGCGCTGGTCCTCGATGGTTTGCAGGCAGATTTTACCGATCGCCTGGCGCTGGGTATCGGTCAGCCATTTCTTCTCGGTGTCGATCCTGTCCGCGCCGGGAAACGCCGTCTCCAAGACCTCCTTTTTGGTGAGAAAGACCTTCTCGACATATTCCTTTTCCTTCTCCTCGGAAAAAGAATGGCCCGGCGCGCACACAAGGGCCGTCAGAAAGCCGAAAAACGCGAGCGCCGCGGGAAATTTATATCTCAATGAATACCTCTCGATAAACCGGGAATCCAACTTAGCCGTCCCATGACGGGAATGGGAATTATAAAACCTTTTCGCCCAAAGACAAAAAAAATCCCGGCAACCCGATGCCTTTGGAGGAGGCTTTGCGGAATGGGTTGCCGGGATTCGTCGCGGGGCGCGCTTTATCAGTACATGTAAGCCACCCCCATGTTGATCTGGTCCTGCGAGGTGTTGTTGCCAAACTCGAAATCCTGGTAGTCCAGTTTCAAGGCCACCGACGGAATCGGCATGTACGAGACCCCGACGGTGAACACCTCCGTGTCCCGCAACGGGTTCCGCGTGAAACCGGCGGGCACGCTCTTGTGGAGGTCGAACTGCTCGTACAACACGAAGGGCACGAAATCGTGCGTGGAGTTCATCTTGAGCAGTTGCGGGAGGTGGACGCCCGCCTGGATGTTCCAGCCGAAGATGCGGTCGGGGACCGTGCCCGTTCCGGACGAGGCCGTCGTCTGCGTCGCGTTGAAGGCGTTCAGCGCCGCGGCGTCGCCGACGTCGATATTGACGATGGTGGAGTTGGCCTCGAACCACTGCCAGCGGTATTTGACGTCGCCCTCGACCAGGGTGGTCCTGCCGCCTTGGGAAATCAGCTCGTGGGTGGTGTCCCCGGTGTAAAACGAGAAGCCCAGTTGCAAGCCGGGATATAGTTTGCTGTACTCCAGCCGCCCAACGACCGCCACGTCCTCGCCGATCGCCTTGTTGATCTGCAACCGGCCCTGGCGGATGCCGTCGCTTTCCCGGAACCGGCCGGAAGCGCCGCCCGCCCCGGTGCCATCGCCCTCGCTAAAACCGTTCTTACGGACCGACTGCACGGAATTGACGACGTAAAGCCGGTAATTCAAGCCCTCGACGGGCGTGCCGAAGAACCCGGCGCCCGCCCCGCTCCACGTGGTGGGAATGACCTTGGATTGCAATTCCGGGCGTTCCACGCTCCAGAACAGCGGCGGTTCGTGGTACTCGTTAAGGAATCCCACCGGCATCAACATCACGCCGGCCCGGAAGTTGTATTTGGGATCGAGCATGAAATCCAAATGGCTGAACTCGAACTCCAACTCCTGGGCGGCGTGCTCGAAATCGATCTCGGCGTTCAGGAAGATCCAGTCGGTCAAACGCGCGTGCGCGCCGAGGACGAAGCGGTGATTGTCGAACTCCGTCGTCCGCCCGTCGGTGGGCCGGTTGTAATGCAGTTCGCCGTAACCGTGGAGGGTGACGCGCTCGGCCTCCTTGTGACCGACTTCGGCTCCCCCCCTTTTCAAACCGTCCAACTCGTCGGACAAGACGTTGATCCGCCGCTCCAACTCCTGGACGTCCGCCGCCGAGGCGTATGCCGCGCACGACAGAAACAACAAAACGAAAAATCCGCTGACAAGCCGCTTTTTGTTCATTAAAACTTTTCTCCTTTCAAAAATTCTCCCCCGTTTGTATTCAACCCGCTCGGACAGGCCGCATATATTGAAAATGGTTATCATTTATATTATAAACACACACCCCTTGTCAATAAAAATTTTAAGAAAATGAAACACTATTAATAACAATAATTACAAATAGTTATAAGAATACACCGTGGCGTGACTCTACTGAGAAAATGAAAAAAATGCATTTTATCAATAATAATTATCACTATTGATTAAATGATACCACTCTTTATGGCCAGGCATTTCAATCGATAGTGGACGATGGGGCCTCGAGACGACTTTCGCTTTTATCGTCGGCGTTGCCGGGGCCCCGGAGCGGCTGGCTCCAAATTTGGGCGGTCTCCTCGAGGATTTTAACGATCTCTTTCAAACTGGCAAGCGAGTCATCGCAACTTGAATTCATGATCGTTTTCCTATTCGTCGCTTAAAGGGTTTTGAATCCGTAAATCCCACCTGCCTTTCGTCCGTTCGGCGTCATGATCGGCCTCTCCTATTTCATGTTCGCGATGGCCGCCGTGAAGACGCCCGACGGGCTGTCATAGAAAGTCTCGTTGTCGTTGACCCCGTCTTCCAGTACGTCCTTGTACATCAAGTCCCAGATGCCGTCCTCGTTCACGTCGATGGCGTAGAAGAGCGGTCTGGCGGAAACGATGTAGAAATAACGGTCGCGGCTGTAATTGACGAAAAACACCTTGCAGTTCGGGAAACCGTTCGCGGCTTCCTGGACCGTTTGCGTGGAGAAGAAGGACTTCTCGATCATCCGGACGGTGAAGAACTCCGCCTTGCCATTGCGGTCAAGGTCGTATGCGGCATACAACATGCCGTTGGGGAGAATGTTCCAGTCCGCCAGGGTTTCGAGCATGGGTTCCTCGGCAAGATACGGAAGACTCCATGCCACCGGCGGGGCAAGAATAAAGTAGGCTCCCAGCGCTAAAAGTTGGACCGCGCGTTTCATTTTG
>JACQQK010000097.1 GCA_016207065.1 Nitrospinota bacterium | reverse complement strand
GCCGATGGTGTTCAGCGGCCTTTATCCCATCAACGGCGACCAGTACGAGCCCCTGCGGGACGCCCTGAAGAAACTGCGCCTCAACGACGCCTCCTTCACGTACGAGCCGGAGACCTCCACCGCCCTGGGTTTCGGTTTCCGTTGCGGCTTTCTCGGCCTGCTCCACATGGAGATCATCCGCGAGCGGTTACAAAGAGAGTACAACGTCGACCTGCTGACCACCGCCCCCACCGTGGTCTACAAATTGCACACCGTCGACGGCAAGATGGTCATGCTCGACAACCCGGCGCAAATGAAGGACCAGACCAAGATAGACCACATTGAAGAACCCATCGTCCGGGGCACGATCATCACGCCCGAGGAATACATCGGCGCCATCATGGCCCTCACCCGGGAAAGACGGGGGACGCAGACGAAGATGGAATACCTCAACCCCAAAACGGTCCTCCTGGAATACGAATTGCCGTTCAACGAAATCCTGCTGGACTTCTACGACCAGTTGAAATCGTGCACCAAGGGATACGCGTCGTTCGATTATGAATTTATCGATTTCCGCCCCTCGAATCTGGTAAAGTTGGATATCTTGCTCAACGGCGACCTGGTCGACGCGCTCTCCATGATCGTCCACAAGGACAAGGCGTTCTACCAGGGGCGCGACCTGGCGAAAAAACTGAAGGAGCAGATCCCCCGGCAGATGTTCGAAATCGCCATCCAGGCGGCCATCGGCAGTAAAGTCATCGCCCGGGAAACCGTCAAGGCCCTCAGAAAGAACGTGCTCGCCAAATGCTACGGGGGCGACATCACCCGCAAGCGGAAGTTGCTGGAAAAACAGAAGGCCGGCAAGAAGAAAATGAAACAGATCGGCAACGTGGAAATCCCGCAGGAAGCCTTCCTGGCCGTATTAAGGACCGATGCCAAATAACTCCAAGAAAGACGCCCAGGTTTCCCAACAGCCCAAAACCGCATTCCGGGAATATGTCGAGGCCATCGTCATTGCCCTGGCGTTGGCGCTGTTCATCCGCACCTTCATCGTCCAGGCCTTCAAGATCCCCTCCGGGTCGATGGAGAAAACGCTCCTGGTGGGCGACCACATCCTGGTCAACAAGTTTTCCTACGGCATCCACGTCCCCAACGAAATCCTGTTCACCAGCGTCAAGCTGTTTCCCGATTACCGGATGTTGGCCGAAATGCCGGAACGCGGGGACATCATCGTCTTCAAATATCCCAGGGACGAGCAACGGGACTTCATCAAGCGAGTGATCGGCCTGCCGGGCGACAAGCTCGAAATCCGGCGGCAGAAAGTTTACATCAACGACAAACCCATCGCCGAGGACGGCTACGTCAACCACCAGGAACCTCCGTCGGGGGACTACCTCCCGCCCCGCGACGATTTCGGGCCCACGCGGGTCCCGGAAGGACACCTCTTCGTCATGGGGGACAACCGCGAAAACAGCCAGGACAGCCGCTATTGGGGGTTCCTGAACGCCGACCTCATCAAAGGGAAGGCCCTCATGATCTACTGGTCGTGGGACGGCGAGGACGGCTGGGCGCGGTTCGACCGTATCGGCAAGCTCTTGCATTGAAGACGTCAAACGCGGCGAGGAAGAAATTGAAAGCCATTCTTGAAAACTGCCGGGGGGCGATCCTGGACTTCGACGGCCTGATCGCCGACTCCGAACCCTTCCACTACCGCGCCTACAACGAGGTGTTCCAAAAATACGGACACACCATCGACCCCGATGAATACTGGATCGAGTTCACCTCGAAAGGGAAAGGCATCGCCGGCGAGATCGAACGCTACAACCTGAAAATCGACGTCAAGCCGGAGGTCATGCGCCGGGAAAAATTCGCGATCTATTCCCGGTATTGCCAAAGCGGGGAGATCAAGCTGTTCCCCGACGCCCTGCGGCTGGCGGAAATCCTGAGGTCCAGGTTTCCCATCGCCATCGCGTCCGGGTCGTGGGGGCACGACATCCGCGCCATCCTGGGCCACGCTAACGCCCAGGACCTGTTCCCCATCATCCTCGGGAAAGAGGCCGCCGGCCGCGAGAAACCCCATCCGGACATTTTCCTGAACGCCGCGGCGGCGATGGACCGCGATCCCAAAAACTGCGTGGTGGTGGAAGACGCCTTGAAAGGGCTTCAGGCCGCGAAGGAGGGCGGGATGGCCTGCGTCATCGTCCGCAACCGGCTCAACCAAAACATCGACTTCGCCGGGGCCGACCTGGTGGCGTCCAACATTGCCGAACTGATCTCCCTATTCTGACCAGCGTAAACGCCGGCCCCAACGCCGCCTCCCGCTTACGCGGAGGCAGGGGGTGGCTCCCCCCTTGCAAAGGGGGGGCCGGGGGGATTCGCATTTTGGCGATCGCGTCAGCGTCATTGCTAGGCTCTGCCGAAGCAATTCAGCAGATGGATCGCCGCGCTCACTGCGTTCGCTCGCGATGACGGGGCGCCTCCCGCTTACGCGGAGGCGGAACCATCCGGCGGCGATACGCCGCCCCGTCCGACGGCAAAAAAAATGGGAAGAGGACCGAAATCCCCTTCCCATATTCGCGATCGCCGGAATTACTTTTTGGCGTCGAAGGTCTTCGTCTCTTTAATCCCTATTTTATTATAGTCGTCGGGACCCAGCGTTTTTCCTCCAGGCTCGTCGAAGACCGTTTCCCGGTTCAGATCGGCCTGATAATCCGCATTGGCCATCATCGGGGTCCCAACGAAATAAAAGACAAGACCGACCAGCAAGAAGCGCGACAGAACACTCATAACCGATTCCTTTCATCCAAGAAATCTAAACGATAAGAATAGATCGTCCCCGTCGCCCTCGGCATGCGCCGGGGAATTTGGCCCTCCCAAACGCCCAAGCGTTACCAATCAATCTATCTGTTATGAAAAAATGATAAGATTTTTAATCCGAAAAATCAATAGGGGGCAGGGAATGCAGGGAGCGGCCTCCGGAAAAATCATTGCAGGCCGAGCAATTTCTTGACCTTGGTCTGGAAAATTTCGGCGTTGAGAGGTTTGATAATGTAATCCGAAACCCTGGCCTGCGCCGCCTTCACGATGTTTTCCTTCTGGTCCAGAAGCGTGACCATCAAAAACGGGAGGCCCTTCAGTTTCTCGTCGTTGCGGATTTCCTTCAAGAACATCAGGCCGTCCACCTCGGGCATCATCCAGTCGGAGATGACCAAATCCACTTTTTCCGTTTTCAGAATCAAAAGAGCGTCGCGGGCGTTGTCGGCCTGAAGGACATTTTCAAAACCCATGTTGTTTAAAAACTGGGTCATCAACCGCTTCATGACACTGAGGTCGTCGACGACCAGAATTCGGTGGGGAAGTTTCGTTTTATTCATTTTTTTGAAGAGGCGGCAAATTCGCCGTTATTCGATTTCCGAAATTCGACCAGGAGCCAATAATCGCCAAAGTCTTTTCCGAAGCGCGGACAGTATAAAAACATTTGCATTTCTTGTCTATTGATAAAATAATTGAGCGGTGATAGGTTATGCCTTTTTTCGCTCGGGGAATCGGCTTCCCGGTTCCGCCGCGAAGCTTGTTTTTGGCCTTTCCGGGCCGGGCGAAAATTCCCGGCGCGGTCTCGAAACCGCGTTCCGCTCTCGCAAGCTTGAAAGAGAACCGGAGAGATGACGCCACGCCATTTCAAATTCAGCGTTCTCCTGGCGCTCGTCCTGGCCGTTGCGGCAGTCGTCGAGCTTCAGGCCGATGCCAAGGACCCCTGGCTCCAACTGGAAAAAGGTTTGGAACTGGGGACCTTTGTCGCCCCCCAGCCGTCGGAGGTGGGCGACTCCCTGGTCCATATTCTGCGGATCGACCCGGGGTATTTCGAACTGCGGCTCCTCAACGCCTCCGCCCCGGACCAGTCCAGAAGACAGTCCGCCCGGGAATGGGCCCTCAACAACGGGCTGGCCGCCGCCATCAACGCCAGCCTTTACCAGGCCGATAACAGGACCAGCGCGTCGCTCATGAGGACGCGCGACCACGTCAACAACCGCAGGCTGTCCAAGGACAAAACCATACTGGCGTTCGACCCCCTGGACCCTTCTCTGCCGAAAGTGCAAATCATCGACCGGGAATGCCAGGATTTCGACGCGCTAAACAAAAAATACCAGACGCTGGTCCAGAGCATCCGCATGGTCTCTTGCGACGGCCAGAACGTGTGGGCCCCGCAGTCCAAGAAATGGAGCGTCGCGGCGATCGGGATGGACAAGCGGGGGCGGGTCCTGTTCATTCACTCCCGCTCCCCCCACTCGACCCACGACCTGATCGACATCCTGCTCCAGCTTTCGATCGACCTCAGGAACGCCATGTATGTCGAAGGCGGCCCCGTCGCCCAGCTTTACGCGCGGTCCGGAGACAAGGAGTTCGAGTTTCTGGGAAGTTATTCCACGGGGTCCAACGAGAACGACAACAACGCCATCTCCTGGCCCGTGCCCAACGTGGTGGGGGTCGTCCGCGTCAACGGCAAGAAACCATGACGCGGACCGGTTTCGGCGCGCGAATATGAAAAACCCGCAAATCTCATGCAAGCCCCGGATCAGGATCATGGTGGGAAAGGAGATCGCCCTGGGGCCGGGCAAGATCGACCTGCTGGAGGCCATCCAGCGTAGCGGCTCCATTTCCTCCGCCGCGCGCGAAATGGGCCTCAGCTACCGCCGGGCCTGGTCCATGGTCGATACGATGAACCGTTGCTTCAAGGAACATCTCGTGACCTGCGCCGCGGGAGGGAAAAGAGGCGGCGGCGCCCGGTTGTCCGATATGGGCCTGCGGGTCGCGGAACTCTACCGCGCCATGGAAGCGAGGGCGAAGGACGCCTCCCGCGCGGAGTGGGAACAGATCCAAAAAACGCTCAAACAAAAACCGGACGCTTTTAAATAGCGGCCCATTTCCCGGTAAAGGAATAATCCCTTGACTCTTACCTACATCCTGCTCCTGGCGTCCTTCGTCCTGATCCTCCTGGCGGCGGAACTGTTCACCAACGGCGTCGAGTGGCTGGGCGATAAATTGAACCTGACGCAAGGGGCGGTGGGCAGTATCCTGGCGGCCATCGGCACCGCGCTTCCGGAAACCATCATCCCCATCCTCGCCATATTCCTGGCGCGCGACAAGACGCTAGGGCACGAGATCAGCACGGGCGCCATCCTCGGCGCGCCGTTGATGCTGTCCACCATCGCCATGGCCGTGGTGGGCGCGTCCATATTCACGTTCCACAGAATGGGCCGGCGGGAATCGCCGGCGGCGGAGATCAATAACCCGCACATGAGACGGGACCTGACCTTTTTTCTCGTCGCCTTTTCCGTCGCGGTGTCCGCTTCGTTTTTGCAATCGACCGCGCTCAAGTGGCTGGTCGCCTTGGGGCTGGCGGGCATTTACGCGGTTTATGTGTATCAGACCCTGAAACATCCGGGAGAAGGCGTCGAAGACCTTGCCCCGCTGTACATCGCGAAAAAGAACGACAACCCCAATATGGTCCTGGTGTCCATTCAAGTGTTCGCCTCCCTCGCCCTGATGATCTTCGGCGCCAAGGTGTTCGTGAACCAGGTGGAGACCATCGCCGCCCATTTCGCCGTCTCCGCGATGGTCCTGGCGTTGATCATCGCGCCCCTGGCCACGGAGCTCCCGGAAAAACTCAATTCCGTCATCTGGCTGAAAGTGAGGAAGGACACCCTGGCGGTGGGCAACATCACCGGGGCCATGGTGTTCCAATCGTCCGTCATCCCCATCGTCGGCATCCTGCTGACCGAATGGAAATTGGGGACGGTGGAGCATGTCAGCATCGCGATCACCCTGGCCTCGTCCATCTGCATCCTGCTGTTCCTCGGCAAGAAAAACCGGCTCCCCTACGGGGTCTTCGCCCTCGGCGGCCTGTTCTACGCCGCCTTCTTCGCCTACGTGATTTACCGGTAGATCGTGGGAAAATTTACGAAGATCGGCGGCGCCATGATGGTGACGTGAATTCAAGTTGCGGGCTGGATTTTGATCAAGGGGGTTTTTACACAAGGCGATAATAACCGCGCGAGACAAAATCGAGATAACCCTTATCACGCAAAACTTGTAATTGTTGACGGATTTTGTCTTTGATGTGCCGGTTGTTCGGGTGTAATCGACCCAATACACTTTCAAAAGTATACACATCATCGAGCGTAAATACGCTCTTGCCGATTTTTTCGACGCACCGCATTACGTCAAGCAACCAGCCCTTCGCGGAGATTTCATTTTCCTCGCGCAAAAATAAAGTCTTTTTCCATTCCGCAAGCACCTTTTCTTTCGGCTCTCGACTTGCCGGTTTTTGACGAAAAAGATTTTGCCGGTCTGTGGAATGCCTTGAAGAAGAATATTGCAACCGACCCAACCTGCACGGCGAGCTGTCGAAGCAAGTGGTTTCCGACTCTCGATGATTTCAGGGACGAAAAAGTGCTTCGGAATGACAAGGAAATTAAGCACCTCAAGATTGTGTAAATTGTAATTTAGCAGGAAAAAGTTCGGATTGTTAGCGTCTTGCAAACGTTTAATCATTGCTCGATATGCGCCATCAACAATTTTCATCCCTATTTTGCCCTGCTTGCTTTTTAGTTCGTAATCCTCACGGCAGTTTGAGCAGTAAAAATCGGCGACGGGCCGATTGTTTGGATATTTGTCTATGTCTAAATGTCCGCAGTTTGGACAAAATACCGATTCATCAACCCAATGCTCGGTCAAAACACGCGCTTTTTGCGACGCGCTTTTGTAATTCGTTGCGAGTTGTTTATTAAGAGCTAATTTCATAGACGGCGTTACCTTGTCCTATTCGCCTTTTTGACGCTCATGCGTCGCCCGGGGTGGGACGCTTGGGGAAATGAAACCGAGGATTATTTCCCCAAATGGGATACATATACGAACCACAGCCAGTCCAGAAGCAGGGCCGCAAAGTATCAACAAACAACTCTTTCAAATAATTCTCCGTATGACCTCTTTCCGACTTTTTTCCATCCAAACGACTCGCGCTATGTTCATGGAAGTCTCAAGAGGAGTGGATTCCTATAGGGATTGGGTTTTCTCCGCCGTGATTTCCACGCCGATGAAGCGGATCGGCAGTACGTCGCCGGGGAACTGGCTGTAGGCGTCGGTCTCGTCCAGGTATTCGTTGTAGTCGAAACCCGTCACCCGGAGCCCGCTCTGGACGATGTCCTCCACCAGGTTCTTGCAAAAGTCCCTTTCGATCTCCACGAGCGTGTCAAGGTAGCCGGGGATCAGTTTTTCCTTGAAGGCGGGGTCGCTCGCCGCTTTCCGCAAAATCCGGTACTCCAGGTCGGTGTCGACGATGCCGAGTTTTCCTCCGGGCGCGAGCCGTTCGGACGTCCAGCGTAAAAACCGAGCGCGGTTGACCCGGCGCAGGTGGTGCAGGAACTTGTTGGCCCAGACGCGCCCGAACTGTATCTCCGGAAATTTCCCGCCGGAGAAGTCGTAGGCGACGATCTCCACGTTGCGCTTTCCCGCAAGCTCCTTGTAAAACGAAAGCGCTTCCACGATGAAGGGCATGTGGTCCGTCAAAACCAGTTGCGGAAAGCTCTCCGGCCAGGCATGGATCAGGCTGAAGCCCGCCAGGCCGGTGGCGACGTCGAGGACGGGTTGGCCGCCGGTGTCGATGGCGTCGTGCAGGGGCTCCTCCCAGGGGAAATTCCCCGTTTCATGGATGTACCGCGCATAGCCCTCGCCCAAGAGCCGGACGACCTCGGCGTCGCCGCGGATATGAGAAGAGCTACGGACCGTTTGCGCCAGTTCGCGGAAGAGAGACTCCATTTGCCGGTTCAGGTTTTCCAGGGACGCTGGGTCGATGCGTTGTTCGCTAAGCAGGTTGGCGTTGATGTGGTCGAAGTGGAGGAAGACCATGGGGCGTTCGTGCTGTACGTAGATCAGGTCGGCCAGGTCGATCAGCGTTTCTGCATAGGCGTAGCGCAGGACGGAGTTGAAAATCCGCTGGGATTCCCTTCCCTGCTCCGAGTCGGGAAACCCGACGAGGGCGTTCAGGCGCTCGAACACGTCCCGGACGCGCCGGGCCAGTTCCGGCGAGTTGGATCTTTTCAAACCCAGGTAGTCCCGGTCGATCACGAGGGGCAGTCGTCCGGTCGATTGCGTGATGAAGGAGGAATGCGAACCGTTCATGGTTTCAGCAAGCTTTCGTAGCGTCCCGGTTGAGAGAGGACAAGAATTCACCCTCACCCCACCCCTCTCCCGTCAAGGGAGAGGGTGACAAGATGTTCCTTTTGATTTTACTCAAGCGCTATCCGGCCTAACCCGGAATGACCCCTGGGCGGCGCTTCGGGTTCTGGGAACGGCGCTTGCCGGTCTCCTGGAGACGAAAAATACCCGGCGCAAAAAGCGCTTTTGTTTTGTCCCCCCTTGTAAAGGGGGCCGGGGGGATTCGCGCCGTGACCGCAAGCGAAAACTTCAAATCCCCCTACCCCCCTTTGCAAGGGGGAGGAATTCCAGTCTTTTCGTCATGCAATATCCGGCCTAATGCAACGGCCCCGTCGCCCGCTCGACGGCGTCGAGGATGGCGCCGCTGTCGATCAGGCCCGCGACGGTCTCGATGTCGGGCGCCAGTTCGCGGTCGCGCTCCAGATGCGAAACGTGTTGGCGCAGGACCTTGTACGCGGCCATCGTGCCTTTTCCCGGCTTGAGATTGGTGAACAGGTCGAGCGCCTGGGCGCCGCACAACAATTCTATGGCCAATACGTATTTGGCGTTGCCCAGGACTTCCCGGGCTTTCCGGGCGGCGATGGTCCCCATGCTCACGTGGTCCTCCTTGTTCGCCGAGGTGGGGATGGAGTCCACCGAGGCGGGATGCGCCAGGACCTTGTTCTCGGAGACCAGCGCGGCGGCGGTGTACTGGGCGATCATGAACCCGGAGTTCACGCCGCCGCCCTCGATGAGGAACGACGGCAGGCCGCTGAGGTTGGGATTGACCATGCGTTCGGTCCGCCGCTCGGAGATGTTCGCCAGCTCCGCCAGGGCGATGGCCAGGTAATCCATGGCCAGCGCCACGGGCTGGCCGTGGAAGTTCCCGCCGGAAAAAATTTGCCCGTCGGGAAAAACCAGGGGGTTCTCCGTGGCGGAGTTCATCTCCGTCTCTATCGTCTGTTTGACAAACCGCAACGCGTCCTTGCTGGCGCCGTGGACCTGCGGCGAGCAACGGAGCGAGTAGGCGTCCTGCACGCGGTCGCAGTCCTTGTGCGAGGAGATGATCTCGCTCCCGTCGGTGACCAGGCGTATGTTGGCCGCGGACTCCGACTGCCCCTGATGGGGGCGGACGCGGTGGATGCGCTTGTGCAACTGGGTGTTCGTCCCCAGGAGGACCTCCAAGCTCATCGACGCGGCGATATCGCAGGTCTTCGCCAGCCGCAGGGCGCGGTGGACCGTCCACGCGCCGATGGCGGTCATGACGTGCGTGCCGTTGATCAAAGCCAGCCCCTCGCCCTCCGCCAAGGTCACGGGTTGGATCCTGGCGAGACGCAGGGCGCGCGCTCCGGACATCCACCGTCCCCGGTAACGGGCCTTGCCCTTCCCGATCAGCGTCAAGGCCAGGTGCGCCAGCGGCGCGAGGTCGCCGCTCGCCCCCACGGAACCCTTCTCGGGGACGTAGGGGTAGACCTCCTTTTCGAACAGGCTGAGAAGGACTTGCAGGGTGGACAAGCGCAGGCCGGAATACCCCTTGGCCTTGCCGTTGGCCATCAGGAGCATGACGAGGCGGACGATCTCGTCCGGCAACGGCTCGCCGACCCCGGCGGCGTGGCTCATCACCACGTTCTTTTGCAGTTCCTTGCACCGCGAACGGGAGATGACCACGTTGCTGAACGCGCCAAACCCCGTGGTGATCCCATACACGACCTTCTTTTCGCGCACCGCCGTCTCGACCGTCGAACGCGCGTCGCGGATGTTTTTTCTGGCCTGCGGGGATATCTTGACGGCAACGGACGGGTCCAAAGCCGAAATGGCTTTTTCCAAGGTGAGCGTCTCGCCGTCCAATACGATCGTCTTCATAAGCTCGTTTTAAGGAAATGAGGGAATCGTCGTTCTTCCGCCGCCAGTTACGGCCAGTCCCACACGGCCCGGGCAAGGACGTAAAACGTAATGATCAGGCAGGGGAGGACGTAAGGGACCGCCATGAACGCTTCGCCCCTAATCATTGTATATACGGAGACGACCGAGCGCAGGCCATAGATGACGGCCAAGATCAGGGTCAATCTTCTAAACCCCCGGTAGACGAAATACGCCAGCGCCGCCATGAACAGGACGTACGCCCCGGCGTAGACAAAACCTTTGGCGCCCAGATTAAACGGCGGCAGAAACGCGTAGACCAGGACCAAGTAAACCATATTCAAGGCGAAGAAGCCGTATCCGGCCTGGCGGAACTTTTTCCCCACCGCCGGGCCGGTTTGGACAGCGGAGCCGTTTTGCGCGGTCATGGATTCAAACCCGTCCTGAGAAAGTATGGCGGACCCGCCCGAAGTCCGCTAGCGTCAAGGGGGAAACCGATTGCAGTTTTTTATGGGGTATGCTAGTTTTCATCTTTCTTTCACTTTAAAGGAAATATGCCGTCCGTTGAAGAGCAATTAAAGACCATCCGCCGGGGCGCGGTCGAGATCATCGACGAAAAAGAGCTCGCGGCCCTCCTGGAAAAATCCATTAAAACAGGCAAGCCGTTGCGCGTCAAGGCGGGATTTGACCCCACGGCGCCGGACCTCCACCTCGGTCATACCGTGCTCCTGCAAAAGATGAAACAGTTCCAGGAACTCGGGCACGAAGCCGTATTCCTGATCGGGGACTTCACCGGGATGATCGGCGACCCCACGGGGAAATCGGAAACGCGCCGGAGCCTGACCGAGGGGGAAGTCCGCGAAAACGCCAAGACCTACCTCGAGCAGGTCTTCAAGATCCTGGACAAGGACAAGACGACGGTCGTCTACAACAGCGAATGGATGAAGCGCCTCACCTCGGCGGAGATGATCGAGCTGTCCGCGCGGTACACCGTGGCCCGCATGCTGGAACGCGACGACTTCCAGAAACGGTTCCGCGGCAACCTGCCCATCAGCATCCACGAGCTACTGTATCCACTCATCCAGGGGTACGACTCGGTGGCCTTGAAAGCCGACGTGGAACTCGGCGGGACGGACCAGAAGTTCAACCTGCTGGTGGGCCGCGACCTGCAACGCGCCTACGGCCTGCCGCCGCAGACCGTCCTCACCATGCCCCTGCTGGAGGGGACCGACGGCGTCCAGAAGATGAGCAAGAGCCTGGGCAACACCATCGGCATTTCCGATCCCCCGAAGGAAATGTTCGGCAAGATCATGTCCATCTCCGACGACTTGATGTGGCGGTACTACGAACTGTTGAGCGATATCCCGACGGACGAACTCGCCGCCCTCCGGCGCTCGGCTCGGGCGGGGGACTTGAACCCCAAGGACGCGAAAGTCCGGCTGGCCAGGGAACTCGTCGCGCGGTACCATTCGGGCCAGGCCGCAACAGCCGCCGCCGAGGAATTCGACAAGGTGTTCAAGGACAAAAACGTCCCGGAAGACATGCCCACGGTCAAGTTCTGGGGACCCGAGCCCCGGTGGATTTGCAAGTTTCTGACCGATAACTCCCTGACCGAAAGCTCGTCCGCGGCGCGGCGGCTCATCCAGCAAGGGGCCGTCGTCGTCAACGGAGAAAAAATCGCCGACGTGGATTTTCAGTTGACCGGCAACCGGGAATACCTGATCAAGGTGGGGAAAAAGCGGTTCCTCAAAATTTCAGGGGCGTGACCGGATCGACCGGATGCGGTCGCCGACCTTCATTTCCTTGCTACTCTCGACGACCAGGACGGTGGACGTTTCTTTCTGCGTGGCGAGCGCCCGCAATTCGCCTATCCGATGCGTGAGGGTCGGCAGTTTTTTCCGGTCGAAAGCCCATTTCCTATTTTCATCGTATTCCGGCGCGACGTAGACCTCGAAACGGTCCCCCGGCGACACGTCGTGGTCCGAACCCTTGTCTATATACAAGATATCGAACTTGCCCAGCGAGGACGGCGGATATTTCGAAGCCACGATATAACCTTCGAGGGCCTTGCCGCCGGTCTTGTCCTTCCCCGCGTCGATCAGGGGCGGAGTCTGCTCCTTGTACGCCATAACGCTGTCGCCATTCCTCATGGGTTCAAAAGAGTCGACGATGATGGCCCGCGATTCGTTCTCGCCCGCGTCCACCACTTCCGCCACGCCCACGACACGGATTAGAAATCCCATCGGCCGGCCATGTTTCAGGAAATAACCGCCGTCGTCAAGAAAACCGCCTTCCGGCATCAAGTGCCCGGGAACTTCCTCGCTGGAGGACTTTGTCAAGGACAGAGATTGTTCCGCCGGATGATAAACGAACCGGGATTTGCGGAAAACCAGGAACTTGCTCCCCTTGGCAACGTTCTGCCTCGACCCGATATCGAGGTATACGGCCTCATTGGACGCCAACTCGACGCGCTGGAAATCGTTCTGAAAAATAATTCCGTCGCCGCGCGGCTCCGGCGTGATAAATCCGGCGTACAGGAAAACCCCGGGACTGACCAGATAATCCGGCGTTTGCCCCGGCGCGGAAGACGCAACGGCGGGCGACCCCTCTGGAGCGCCAATGACCCCTTGCGAAGACGTCAAGGGCTTCATGTCCGGAGAGACCGGCGCGACATCCCGGTCGATGTCCTTGACCATCTCCCCGCCCGTAGCCGTCTGGAGGAAAAGCAGAAAAATCCCCAGGACCATAATAACCGCCAATCCACCGGACCGTTCCAAACTTGAAGGAAACGACTTTTTCATCGGCAATTATCCCGTATTCTGTTTAAATTCAATCTGTTCTCGATATGCCATCATAACAGATTTCCCCTCTTTGTAAATACAAAACAACGCTTTGAAAAGGGGAGCTTTAATCCAGCCAAACGCTCATAAAGTCGCCCTGAGCTTGTCGAAGGGCGTGGGTCGCTCTTCGACTGGCTCGGCATGACCTATGCGAAGGTCCTTTCTAAAGTTTTCTCCCCCTTGCAAAGGGGGCCGGGGGGATTTAAAAACCCAGGCACAAACGGTCCTTCCCCGCGGGTTCACGGATTTCCAGCCTCCCGTGCCGCTTTGGCTTCCCGAGCTTTTTCCAACCCTCCCTCCACAATGTTTAAATAATGCGGCAGGTTGGCCTTTTGAAAAACCGCCCTGGCTTTTTCCAAATACTCGATGGCCCGGTCGTAATCCCCCTTTGAATGCCATGCCCCTCCCAGGTTGATCCAGCGGTTGGCGATATAAGGATGATCCTCCCCAAAGGTTTTGAGACCAGAGGCCAGCGCCTTCTCGAAATACCCGATGGCCTTGCTGTAATCGCCTTGGGAATGCCACACCCCTCCCAGGTTGTTCCAGCGGTTGGCGACGTTGGGATGATCCTCCCCTAAGGTTTTGAGGTCGGAGGCCAGCGCCTTTTCCAAATACTCAATGGCCTTGCCGTAATCCTCCTTTGAATGCCACCCCACTCCCAAGTTGTTCCAATCTTTGGCGACGGTGGGATGCTCCGGACCGAAAGTTTTGAGATCAGACTCCACCGCTTTTTCGAAATATCCGATGGCCTTGTCATATTGGCCTTTGCCCCTCCATGCTTCTCCGATGTTGTTCCAGCTTATAGCGACTTGGGGATGCTCCGGGCCGAGGGTTTTAAGGTAGGAGGCCAAAGCTTTTTCCAAATACTCGATGGCCTTGTCGTATTGGCCCTTGTTCCTCCACACTTCTCCCAGGTTATTCCAGCGGTTGGCAACGCTGGGATGTTCTGGCCCGAAAGTTTTGAGGTCGGATTCCAGTGCCCTTTCAAAATACTCGATGGCTCGGTCGTACTGTCCAAGAGCGTAAAGAACGAACCCCGTCTGGTTCAGGTAGTTCGTATTTTCCGGGTCCAGCCGGGCGGCGGTTTCGTAATATTTCAGCGCGTTTGGGGAATCCAGTTTCAGTTCGTACACCTGGGCCTTGGCAAAGCGGGTCTGGGCCGTTTTTTGAATTGCCCGGTCCTCCGCCGCCTCGCGCGCCGACAAAAGCGCCAGCGCGTCGTCCAGCTTATTGTCCTCCACGAGTTTCAGCGCCTGTTGCAGGTCCGTCCCCTGCAATTGCTTTTGCAACTGTTCGATGATTTCCGTGTAGCGTTTCTCCTGCGCCTCGGTCAGGGTTTGCAGTCTGGGGTCGGGCGGTTTCGCCAGCAGGCGTTGCTTGACCCACAGGTACAGGTTGTCGTTCGTGTCCCTTCCTTCCGGCTTGGCGATCTCGAAATGGTTTCTCTTGAAGGGCAGGCACTGCGAAGCGTAGGCGGCGGCGGAGTCCTTGTCCACGATGATTAACCCGGCAATCGGTTTGATCTCGTACCCGGCGGAGATGCGGAAAGGCCGGACGCTTTCCTCCTGTCCGTATTTTTCCCTCCATCGGTCGTTGAGGGTGTCGATGTAGTCGTTTTTACCCTGGATGAGGTCGCCGAGCGAATCGCCGTGGCAGACGTGGTTCACCAGGTTTGCCAAACCGCTCCCGCGGTTGGGGGTGGAGAGGAGCACGGCCCCGCCGATGGGGACAGCGGGTTGCAAATGCCCGTAGCGGCTGAGGACGAACTCGCGGAACACGAGACCGCCCATGCTGTGCGCCACGAAGGAGATGGAACTGTAACGCCCGCCGTTCAATTTTTCCCGGAGTTCGGTTTCGAGGTGTTTGGCGATCTCCCGGATGTTGAAACTGGGTCCGCACCCGCTGTCGTAGCCGAAGGACCACACGTCCGCGTCTTGGAATTCCTCGTCCTTGGACAGTTCCTCCGGCCAGAAGAAGCGGGTCTTGTCATTCGTCCAGGTTCCGACGGGGTCGCCGTTGATGCCATGGATGAAGACGATGAGCTTGGTTGAGTTTTTATTTTTAAAGAAAGTATCTTCGCCCGTGGGCATAAAGGAACCGGTTTCGCCAATTCATGACTTTTTGTCCAAGTCCCGTTTGATGGCCAGCATGTCTTTTTCGAGAGCCGGGATGTTCTCCCGCGTCACCTTCCGATTCTTTCCGTTTGCACGCCAAAGTATTCGTGAATCAGGACATCGCGTAAACCCGCGATGGTTTTCCAAGAGACAGGGGATAGGCTTTCCTGACCTCTTCCGGGACATGTTTTGCCGCTTCGCCAATGATTTCCAGACGGCGCATAACGGCGTCCTGGACTTGCGCGCTCGCGGAAAATTGTTCCTTGGCAAGGGCGGTTGTGTACTCTTTGATCCTGGAAATGCTTTCAAGGATGTCCTCGATATAAACGCCGATGTCGCGTTTCATAAGAGGGCAATCTCTTCTTTCAATATGCGCTCCCGGAGCGTCGGCTTGATGGCGCCGTATTCCACGAGGTCCACTTTGCGGCCAAGGATTTTCTCCAGTTCCAGCTTGATGTCGACAAAATCGAACAGACTGATCTCGTCCTCGATTTCCACCAGGACGTCAATGTCGCTCTTATCGGTAATTTCGCCTCTGGCGCAAGAGCCGAACAGTCCGGCGCGCTTGATCCGATGGTTCCTAAGGATGGGCAGGATTTTGGTTTTAATGTCGTTCAGCCGGTCGGCCATTTCATGGTCCTCTCAAGATGAACCCTTAGAGCGTCTAACAAAATGAAATTTCACATAACTTCCCTCCCCCTTGACGGGGGAGGTCAGGTGGGGGTGAAAAGCCGGCCCACCCTCCCCCAGCCCCCTCCCTCAAGGGAGGGGAGCAATTGTGGGGTCAGACTATCAATTCATTTTGTTAGACGCTCTTATCTTTATTTTATTTACTGTCAGTTCAGGCAACCTTGGAATTGTTGGCATATGCCATGCTTCCGCGGGCTTTATCTTTAACCCT
>JACQQK010000095.1 GCA_016207065.1 Nitrospinota bacterium | reverse complement strand
TTCATGTGGGAGTTGGCGCAGGGGCTCGACTCCAGCTGGATGGTCGAGTGGGCGATGTTGAACTTGGCTTTCAGCATGTTCCGCGCTTCGTCGAGAATGAACCTGGCCTGATTCACCTTTTGGTCGTGGACCAGGGCGTGGGCGCTGAGCGCGTAGATGTTGGAGCAGATGCACCAGATGTGGAGTTCGTGGACGTTGCGGATCGCGGGGATCGCCGTCAGCTCCCGTTCCACGTCCTGCACGGAAACCCCTCTGGGGACGCCCTCCAGAAGGATGTGAAGCGAATCGGAGAGCAGGGTCTTGGCCCCCCAGACGATGAGGATGCCGATCCCCGCGCCGATGAGGGCGTCCGCCGCGTACCAGCCGGTATACAGCATGACGACCCCGCCCACGATCACGCCGACGGAGGCCAGGGAATCTCCCAGCACATGATAGAACGCGCTTTTGAGGTTCAGGTCGTTGGTCTCATGGAACGGACTCTTCAAGAAGGAAATCACCGCCAGATTGGTCAGCAAGCCCAGGATCGCGACCCCGATGACGATGCCGCTTTGCACTTCATGGGGATGGTGGAACCGCTGGTAAGCTTCGTGCCATATGCCGACGGCCAGGACGATGAGTAGCAAACCGTTCAGAAAGGCCGCGAGGATTTCAAACCGGTGGTAACCGTAGGTCTTGGTGGCGGTCGACGGGCGTTCGGAAACTTTCAACGCGAACCAGCTCAGGCTGAGGGAAAACACGTCCGCGAACATGTGGGCCGCGTCGCTCATCAAGGCCAGGCTGTTGGCTATCCAACCTCCGGCGAGCTCGATAATAAATATGAAAAAGGTGAAAATGACGGATAGTTTGAGCCTGCTTTGGACGGTGTGAGGTTCCATATTTCCGGGAAACTTTCATGCGGGGCGGTTTCTTCGGAAAACCGTCCCCGGGGGGCGCGAGCCCGCAGGCTCAAAATAGTCTTCCCACCATTGTAGAAATTGATTTTCAACCTGTCAAGAATGACCCCGCGTTTTGTTATACAATGGGGGGGCTTGAAATACGCGTTTTTCCTCCCCCTTGCAAAGGGGGCCGGGGGGATTCCATCAGGAACTGGTAACATATACCCGTCGTCGAACTCACGCTCTCGTTACAGCAGGCTGGACCTATGCGGACACTCTTGAAAAAGGCGGTTCTGGTTCTATCTGTCCTGGCGTTGTTGGAAGGGTGTAGCGCACAGCAGATGGCCGTGCGTCTGGCCTATCCGCTGGTGGACGGCCAGTACCGTTCGGTCAACGAGGAAAGCGACCCCGATCTCGCCCGGCAGGCCATCCCCGCCAACTTGAAGATGATGGAGGGGATGTTGAAGTCGGACGAAAACAACGCCGCTCTCATGGACCGTCTGGCCGAGGGTTTTTGCGGCTACGCTTTCGGTTTCGTGGAGGACGACGACCCCCGGCGGGCGTCGGCCCTGTATTCGCGGGGCAGGGACTACGCCCTGCGGAGCCTGGCCGCGTATCCCGGCGTCGCGGGTTTGCCGGACCTGGAGCGGGAGGAATACAAAACCGCCTTGCAAAAGATCGATTCCGTCCCCAGCTTGTTCTGGCTGGCCCAGTGCTGGGCCGGTTGGCTGAACCTGAACCTTGACAAGCCCGAGGCGCTGGCCCAGGTTTCCAAACTGGAGGCCGCGATCCAACGGGTCGCGGAACTGGACGAGACCTACCATTACGCCGGGCCGCATCTCCTGCTGGGCAGTTTTTACGGCGGCAGGACGCGTCTTCTCGGCGGGGACCCGGAGAAAGCCCGGTTTCATTTCGAACGCAACCTGGAGTTGAACCATAACAAGTTCCTCCTCGCCTACGTCCTTTACGCCAGGACTTACGCCGTGCAGGCGCAGGACCGCGATTTGTTCGAACGCCTGTTGCGGAAGGCGTTGGAGACGCCGTCCGGCGTTTTGCCCGAACAGCGCCTGGCCAATGAAACGGCAAAGATCAAAGCCAACAAACTGATGGGGATGGTCGATGAACTTTTCTAATCCGAAATGCGCCCGGCTCGTTTTCCTCTTGTTGTCCGTTTTCGCGGTTTTGGGGACGGCGGAAGTTTCATGCGCCGAAAAGACAACCTATATCAAATTCGCCACCCTCGCCCCGGAGGGCTCCTCCTGGATGAACGAGATGCGCAAGCTCGACAAGGAGGTCCAGCAGGCCTCCGGCGGGAACGTCCGGTTCAAGTTTTACCCCGGCGGGGTTTCCGGCGACGAGAAGGACGTGATCCGGAAAATGCGCATCGGCCAGCTCCATGCCGCTGGGTTCACCGGCGTCGGCTTGGGCGAGATCCTGCCCGAGGTGCGGGTCCTGGACCTGCCCTTCCTGTTCGATAACGACAAACAGATCGAACGCATCTATGAAACCATGGACGGACACTTCGCCAGAAAGTTCGAGGAAAAAGGCTATGTCCTGCTCGGGTGGGTGCCTGTGGGATGGATACACTTTTTTTCCAAATACGACATCAAGTCGTTGGACGACCTGAAGCAGACCAAGCCCTGGATGTGGGAGGGCGACCCGCTGGTGCGGGAGGCCTACGCCGTCCTGAATGTCTCGCCGTTTCCGTTGTCCGTGACCGACGTCCTCATGTCTCTGCAGACCGGGATCGTCGATACCGTGTACTCGTCGCCCCTCGGCGCGCTGGCCCTGCAATGGAGCGCCAAGACCGCCTACATGTCGCAAGTCCGCATGGGGAACTCGACCGGCGCGGTGTTGATGACCCGGGAGCAGTTCGACCGCGTCCCCGCCGAGCACCGGGAACCCCTGCGCGCGATCAGCCGCAAATACCTCAAGGAACTGGTGCGGAAAATCCAGGAGGACAACGCCAAGTCCATCGACGTCATGCTGAAAAACGGTTTACGGATGGGAAACGCGCCGAGCGAGGCGGAGCTGAAGAAGTTTCACGAGATCGGCGCCGCCGTGCGGAAAAACCTGACTGGCAAACTGTTCCCCCAGGAACTCCTCGACCAGGTCCTCGCCCATCTGCGGGAAACGAAGTAGCCATTGAGCCAGGCCCCGGCTTTTGCCAGATCAAAAGACGGCGCGAAATTGTTTGAGACTGCCTTGTCAAGGTTTCAGTATAATAAGTCGTCCATAAAGGAGGCGTCAAAATGTCCGCGAAAACCATAAAATTGGAGATCCCATTTCAGAAACTTATTTCCATCGTGGATCAGCTTGATCCGGATGAAAAACTGATCCTGAAAAAGAAGCTTGAAAAGCACGAGGCCGCAACCTGGCAGGAGCGGTTCGGGAAGGCCCTGCGACAGCTCGGCAGGAAGAACGTCCGTTTTTCGGAAAAAGAGGTTGCCGGGGACGTGAAGAAGGCGATCGCGGAGGCGCGCGCCGGTGCGAAAAATTAGGGCGGTCATCGATACCAACGTCCTCGTAAGCGGCATCATTTCCCCCAAAGGCGCGCCGCGAAAAATCCTCATTCTCGCGAGAAAGGGAGTTTTCAAGGTTGTTTCCTCCGGCCGATCAATCACGAGATTCTCGATGTCCTGCATAGGGATTATATCTACGCCAAATACCATCTCACCGAAGAGATAATCGACGGCATATCCGCTCTCTTGTATGAGGGGACGGTCCTGACCGAGGATCGGTACGCCGTATCAAAGGTTAAAAAAGACCCCGAGGACGACAAGTTTCTCGCTTGCGCCTTGGAGGGCGAGGCCGGCTACATCGTGTCGGACGACGATCATCTGCTCAAACTGAAATATTACAGGGACATCCAGATCGTGACCGCGCGGGATTTCCTGAGAATTCTTGGAAAAAAATGACGGGCCGGTAAGCGCGATAATAAACGGTTCCGCCCGGTTGCCCATCGGAACGATTTGGCTTTCGATGAGTCCCGCCGTGCGGAAAAACCTGACCGGCAAGCTGTTCCCCCAGGAACTCCTCGACCAGGTCCTCGCCCATCTGAGGGAAACGAAATGAATCGATCTTCCCCGGATTCGGCGGACAGTAAGATAATTTGGTTCTGCCGGGAAGTAGGTAGACGATCTGGATCAGGAGGGAGAGCGTAAGATTCAGCGGAAGAGACGGAGGACGGCCAGTATGGTTCCCGTGGAGGCGATGATCATGCCGGAAAGCCACATGATGATCGTGCGCCCCATTTTTTCGATTTCGACCCTCACCGTCTGCAAGTCTTCCCTGGTCGCGTAATTCCTGGATTCGGCTTTCAGGACGGCGACATCTTCTTTAATTCTGGAGATGTCTTGTTCAAGAAGGAGAGTTTCTTTCTCGGGCATATTGGATTTTTGCTGGATGTTTTCTCAAGCATATCCGGCGCGAGCGGGTTTGTCCACAAAAAAGGCGGCTAAAGTGGCTTAAATCCCACGCCAACAGGGGTTGCTGTCAGGCGAATACCATCATTAATTATAGCTTTCGATGACCCTCCCCGGACTTATCGGAAGTCCCGTTTGACCCACTGAGCCAACCGTTCGCGGAAGATTTTGGCGTTGTGCCGCGCGTCCACGGGGAATTCGGGATGGAACCGGATTTCCCGGATCTCTCGCGTGATCTTGTACCCCGCGCCGAGTTCGAGGAGTTCCTGGCGGAACGTTTCGCGCTCTCCTTCGGAAGCGACTCGCTTCTTGTTCTCCGGTTCGATCACGATGACGGGCCGTTGCGCGCCGCAGGGGCCGACGCCTACGAGGGCCGAGCGTCTGACGTCGGGATGCCGGTTGAATATGGCCTCGCAGGGGATGGTGAACAGGTCTCCGCCGGGGGCGGTCACGCGCTGGTTTTTCCGGCCGCAGAACCAGAGACGGCCCCGGTCGTCCAGGTAGCCGACGTCGCCCATGCGATGCCAGAAACCGCCGCCGTCGCGGATTTTGGCCAGGGCCGTCGCCCGTTCCTTGTTGAAATATTCGCGCGTCACCCAGGGCGCGGCGACGGTGATCTCTCCGATTTCTCCCCGCGGAAGTTCCAAATTGCCGTCCCACTCCGCGATGGGGCCGTCGTCGATGCGGATGATCCGGACGGCCGCTCCGGGGACGGGCCTGCCGACGCAGGTCCCCAGGCCCTCCCGCGTTTTGTCCCAGGTTTCGCCGAGGATTTCGCGCCGGTCGATGGAGGCGACGGGGAGCGCCTCGGTCGCGCCGTAGGGCGTGTGGATTGCGGCGGACGCGTCCAGGATGCCGTCGAAACGTTTCAGCAGGGTCCCCGGCACGGGCGCCCCGGCCATCAAGATCCGCTTGATCGTCGGCAGTTGAATATTCCTTTCCTGGCAATATCTGCTGACGGTGTTCCACAGCGCAGGCGAGCCGAAACTGCTTTCGACCTTGAATTCGCGGACGGCGCGGACGATGTTTTCGGGATCGACGCGCGCCGGGCGGGTGGGGTCCATGCGCGGGATGACGCACGTCATGCCCATGCCCGTCCCGAACAGCGCGAACAGCGGGAAGGTGGGCAGTTCCACTTCCCCCTGCCGGATGGAATAATGGTCCTTGATGAGTTCCACCTGGCGGGTGAACATCCCGTGCGTGTAGAGGACGCCCTTGGCCGGTCCGGTGCTCCCGCTGGTGAAGAGGATGGCGGCGGGGTCGTCCGCTCCGGTGGGCGGAGCCGCGAAACCGGGGTTCCCTGCCTTGCGGACGTCGTCCAGAGTCTTGCCTCCCCAGAACCAGCGCCTGCCGACGGTCACGGCGATGCGGATTTTTTTGAACGGTTTCGGGAAAACCATGCGGGCCGCGTGGGCCAGCGGGACAGCGATCATCGCGGTTGGCTCGACTTCCTCGATGGCGGAGAGCATGTTGCTCCTGCCCAGTCCGGGGTCGATCAGGACCGGCAGGGCGCCGAGCTTGAACAGGGCGAAAGCCAGCGCGGTGAACTCGATGCCGGGCGGGACCATGAGCAGGACTTTGGCTCCGCGCGCGATCCCCAGTTGGTGAAGGCCCGAGGCCAGCCGGTTGGATTCGTCGCGCAAACCGCGAAAGGAGACGGACTTGTATCCGTCCCCGTCCGGTTCGTAGAGGGCCGTATTGTCCGGGATGTCCTCCGCCTGCCGGTCCAGGACGTCGGCGATATTACAATGCGGTCCTTCCATGGCGCCCGACAGCCGTCAAGAGAGGTCCAGCGCCGCCTTGACCAGCGGCACCGTGACCTTTTTCTTTTGGACGAGCGACTCCCGGTTGATGGCGGCCACCGCGTTTTTGATGGAGTGGAAATCGCGGGGGATGCGGTTCAGGAGGTAGGTCGAGATTTTTGCGGGGATCTCCAGCCCCAGGTCGGCCCCCAGCTTTTTCATGATCTCCGCCAGGGTGGTTTCGTCGATGGGTTTGAGTTCCGCCGTCAGCCCCCATTGGAAACGGGACTTGAGGAAGCTTTCGGTGGCGGCGAGCTGGCTGGGACCGCGTCTCCCGGCGAACACGATTTTTTTTCTTTTGTCCATGAGCGCGTTGTAGATAAAGTAAAGTTTCTCCTGCGCCTCGGGCTGGCCCGAAATTTGGTCGATATCGTCCATCAGGAAGTAATCCACGTCCGCGAGTTTTCCCAGCGTCTCGGCGACGGCGGAGTCGTCGTTTTCGCGGATTTTGCCGACGAAGTCCCCGCATTGAACGTACAGGGCCGACTTGCCGGGGAAATTCCCGGCGACGAAATTGCCGATGGAAAGGAGCAGATGGGTTTTTCCCAACCCCTTGTCTCCGGAGATGTAAAGCGCGTTGTAATCGACGGGTTTTCCGGAGCAGATGTCCCGCGCGGCCTCGAAGGCGAACCGGGAGCTTTGGGAAACGACGAAATTGGAAAAGGCGTATTCGGGACGGACGGGGAAGTTTAAAATGATTTGCCGGGGTTGGCGATCTTTTTGAAGCATTTTCAAAACCGGGGCTGACCGCGCATCGCCTGTTTCGCGCTCCGAGCGGTAAAACGGGCGCCGCCGCAACCGGTCACCGGGGGCCGAGTTGGATTTCGATCGTGGAGCGGAACGTCCCGCCGGTGATATACACCGTGCAGACCCAGCCCTTTTTCTCGTACAGCATGATGGTGTTCGATTGTTCGATGATGCGCACCAGGGACCAGCCGTTGTTGACCATTTCGCCTTGATAGAAAGCCACGAGTTCGTCCACTTTGCTCATCCCCGTATAGAAGAGCCGTCCGATCTTGACGGCGCTGTTCCCGGTCTCGTAAACGAAGGATTTTTCGCGGTCGAGCTTGAAACTGGCCGGGACGGGCACGTCGGAGAACCGGTAGTGGGCGGTCGATTCCTTCTCTCCGCCTGTTTCGGACGTTTTTGGGGCGGTCCCCGCGTTCATGGTTTCGCAGGAGGCCAGACCCAGAAGAAAAACGCAGGAAACCGCGGCCAGGCTCCGGTGGAATTTTTGATTATCCATTTTCGGCGATGCTCCTTCCGAAATAGGCCAGCAGTAATCCCAACAACATGACCGCAAGCCCGATCGCCCGCAACGCGCGGTCGGGGATTTCGGGAATTCTTCGGGCAAACTCCTTGATCCGGGAAGGAAAGCAGAAATACGGAATGCCTTCGAAAATCATCATCAGGCCGAGGGCGGAAAGAAACAGGCGCATGATTTGGAGCGTCGCGGAAGATCCGGGTCCGCGTTTCCGGGCCGGGTTGGACCGGGGTTTAGTCTTGCCGGGCGGCGGCAGGAACCGGGCGGTCGATTGTTACACGCTCTAAGGGCCCGGTAAAATTTCGGCCAGGCAAGCCGGCGGCCGGACAGGCCGGAACGCCTTAGCGATTATCTGTAATCTTCCTTGCGGAGTCAATAAATATTTCTTCCGATTTGAGGTTGTAAAGAAACGTTCAAACACGATATAATAATTTTAAACGAGGGATGGATCTTCCTGAATTCAATTCGTCATTAGCGCCAACCAATCATTCTTCTGATTCTAGACGGACCTTCGGCAACGGGGCGGGAAGCGTGGGACGCCGCCCTTGAGGGCTCGGATTCGGCGTCCAGCAGGCTCCAATTTATTATGTCGACAACCGGCGGCGGGATCTTCGACGGGCTGTCTTTCCGGGCTTGCTGTTAAGGCGGGCGCTGGATTTGTCTTTGTCCATACAGGCTCATTGGATACCAACCCCGGGATCGTTTGAACACGATCTGGGCAAGTTTTCGTAAATTGAGGTAAATATACGTTGGCAAGTTCGATCAAAAGGGCTCTCCCCAACGCGCGGCGGATTATTTCTTTTTCAGAGAGGTTTTCCATGGACCAAAGGATTGTAAAAACCGTAATGACGTTTGTTTTCGCTTTCTTCCTGATCTTTCCCGCCACCCTTGGGGGAAAAACCGCGTCTTTTCTTTTGAATGACGCATGGGCCCTGAGCGCGGTCAATTCGGCGTTGGGAAGCGATATTTTCGTGGAGATAGCCAAGAAACAGACCGCGGCCGTGGTGAACGTGAGCACCAAGACGAAGTCCAAGGCCAAGTCCAAGGAACCCAGGCCTACCCCCCCCTCGCCCCGGGGGGGGCCGGATCCGTTCAACGATTTCTACGACCGCTTTTTCGGCGACCGCGAAGGTCCCGACCGGCCTAAACGGGGCATGGGTTCCGGTTTCATCATCAGCGAGGACGGTTATCTTATGACCAACAACCACGTTGTCGAAGGGTCGGACGAGGTCAAGGTCACCCTTTTTGACGACAAGGAGTACGACGCCGAGCTGGTGGGCATGGATTCCAAAACGGACATCGCGTTGTTGAAAATCAAACAGGAGGAGGGCAAAAAGAAAGCTCTCCCCTTCCTGAAAATGGGGGATTCCGACAGCCTGGAGGTTGGGGAGTGGGTGGTCGCGATCGGCAACCCCTTCGGACTCAACCACACGGTAACGGTCGGCGTGGTCAGCGCCAAGGGGCGGAGCATCGGTTCCGGGCCGTATGACGAGTACATCCAGACCGACGCCTCCATCAACCCCGGCAACAGCGGCGGCCCCTTGCTCAACATCAAGGGGGAGGTCATCGGCATGAATACGGCCATCATCGCCGGCAACACCGGCGGGAACGTGGGCATCGGCTTTGCCATTCCGATCA
>JACQQK010000089.1 GCA_016207065.1 Nitrospinota bacterium | reverse complement strand
CCCCCTGGAAGGGGGAGGAGTTACGAGGACTTCATTTTGTTAGACGCTCTGAGAAACGCCGTCGGGCGGACCGGCGCGTCACGTCATTTCAACCGCGATGGCGATGGCCTCGCCGCCGCCGATGCACAGGCTGGCGACGCCTCTTTTGAGTCTCCCGCGCCGCAACGCGTACAGGAGCGTGACCAGTATTCGGGGGCCGGTCGCGCCGATGGGGTGACCCAGGGCGATGGCCCCGCCGTTGACGTTGACCCTCTCCGGGTTCAAATTCAAGGCGTCGTTGACGGCCAGTGATATGGCCGCGAACGCTTCGTTGATTTCGTAAAGTCCTATATCGTCTTTATCCAGGCCGCACCGCCGGAGAACCTTTTGGATGGCCCCCACCGGGGCCAGGGCGAACGTCGCGGGGTCCTGCGAATGGACGGCGTAGCCGAGGATTCTGGCCATGGGAGAATGCTCTCTGCTTTCGCCGCCGATCACCAGGGCCGCGGCGCCGTCGTTTATCTTGGCTGAATTCCCTTTGGTTATGGAGCCGCGCTCCTTGTCGAAAATAGGCGGCAGGGCCGGGAAATTCTCGATGTTCTCCGAGCCGGGTTGTTCGTCGCGATCGACGGCGGTTTTGCCGCCGGGAGGTAGCGGGACCGGGACGATTTCGTCGTCGAAGGCCCCCGTCCGCTGGGCGTTTCTGGCCCGCGTGTAGCTGGTGATGGCGTAGTAGTCCTGCGCGTCGCGTTCGATCAGGCGTTCTCTGGCGATCCTTTCGCTCAGTTCCCCCATGTGGGAGTCCTCGTAAGGGTCCCAAAGGCCGTCGTGGACCAGGCTGTCGATAATCCGCGCGTGGCCCAGTTTGTGGCCCCGGCGGTATTTGGGCAACAGATAGGGCGCCATGCTCATGTTTTCCATGCCCCCGGCGACGACGAATTCGCCGTCGCCCAGACGGACCGCATGGTCCGCGTGGATCACGGCCTGTAGGCCGGAGCCGCAGACTTTGTTGACGGTCGTGGCCGCTATGGATTCGGAAAGGCCGCTTTTGAGGGCCGCTTGCCGGGCCGGGGCTTGTCCAAGTCCCGCCGACAGTACGTTGCCCATATAGACATGAGAGATTTTTCCGGCGGCCACGCCGCTTCGCCGCAAGGCTTCGCGTATCGCGACGGCGCCCAGGTCGGGCGCGGGGACGGCGGAGAAAGCGCCGTTGAATTTCCCGATGGGCGTCCGTGCCGCTCCATAGATGTAGGAATACCGTTCAGTCATGAGATTCGTGAAGGCTCATTTTTTAACGACGGGCCGCTCCATTTGGAAGATGTCGGTCGTGCGCGCATAATAGTCCGCCCCCATCCGGCCGACGTTGTCCAAGAGATGCGGCGGGATGCCTTTCCGCCATCCGTCCGGGTTGAGTCCCCTGGATAAATGGATCTCCTTGACCTCGCCCAGGACCAGCGTGCCGACCCCGGCCCCCTCGCCCAAGGGGACGGTCTGGCGCAGTTCGCAGACGAGCTGGACCGGGCTTTCGGCGATGAAGCGGGGCAGTCCCGGCCCTCTATCCATAAATTGTACTCCCGCCTCGACGAATTCGTCCACGTCCGGCCCGAACGGCGCGGAGGTGAGGTTCGCCTTGGGCGCCGTTTCGTGGGACACCGCGCCCACGACGTAGTTCCGCGTCGCCTTGATGTTCCTCAAGGTGTCTTTTTCCGACCCGTCGCGGTTGAAGAAAATGGAGTTGGAAACGATCGGCGGGTTCATCGAGCAAATATTGAAATAGCTGAACGGGGACAGGTTATGGACTCCGTCGCGCGAAACCGAGGAGATCCAGGCGATCGGACGCGGCTGGACGATGGAATTCATCAAATGGTAGATGTCCACCCAGAAATGGTCCCGCGGTTGTATAATCAGGAATTCCTTGTGCAGACTCATGGAACCTCCTCTTTCCAGCTATTGGGATAATCGGGGTCCTCGAGGACGGCGCTTTCCTCGGTCAATGTCAGCGGCGCGAACGTGTCCACCATGACCGCCTCTTCCCGGGTTTCCTTGAGCCCGATGGAGCCCTTGTAGGCTCCGGGATGCGGTCCGTGCGGGATTCCCGATGGGTGAAAGCTGATGGAGCCTTGCCCGACCGTCTTTCTGCTGGTGAACTGTCCCGAGACGTAAAACAGGAGTTCGTCGCAGTTCACCGAGGAATGGTAAAACGGGCAGGGGACGGCTTCCTTGTCGTAGTCCAACAGCCGGGGCAAAAAGCTCATGACCGCGAACCCTTTCCCGATAAACGTCAGGTGCGAACTGGGGGGAAGGTGGGTCCGTCCCGTTTTCGGGAGGATGTCCTTCAGGTTCAGGGCGCAGGGGTACACGTTGCCGTCCCAGCCCGACATCCGGAAATAATTATTTTTGTAGAGCGTTTTTGTGAAAGAGCCCTGGCGTTTGCGGACTATGGCCGTTGGCGATTCCTTCTCGAACAGGGGACCGTCCCACTCCGGGGTCTTGAAACTGCGCTCGGAATAGGGGGCGTCCATCTTGAACTGTCCCGCGCCGTTGAGAAACGCCGGCGGGACCTGGAGGCCGTTTCTGGCTTCCACGAACAGAAGCTGGGGCGGGCTCGCAAAGTTAAACCGGTAGGGGCAGGAGCGGGGGACGATGAGGTAATCGCCTGCGGTCAGGGAAAGCTTCCCGAACAACGACTGCATCTCCATGGCCCCTTTGAAAAGGAAAAACAGCTCGTCGGCGTCGTTGTTGGCGAAAAACGCCTCGCCGGATTTCAGCGGATGACACAGGCCGTAGTTGAGGTCCTCGTTGAAGGTCAGGATTTTTCTGCCGGTGATGAAATCCCCGCTTGGCAAAAGCAGGCCGCTTTTGAAATGTCTTCTCCGCAGGGGGAGGTTGTCCCGTTTCGCCGGTTTGGACCCGCAGGCTTCCGAGTAAATTTCGGCGGACGTTTCTCCCGTGGGCGGGTTGAAAAGATAAAGCGTCGAAAAGGGCTGGTCGAACCCTTCCCGCGTAAAACAATATTCGTTCAGCAACTGGCCGCCGACATAGTGGGCGATGTGCCGCTTCGAGGGAATGTCGCCCGCTCGCAAGTATCCGATCATGCGATCACCCGATCCAATGCGTCAATTGACCGATGCCTTCGATTTCCAGGACCACCTTGTCGCCGGTTTTCAGAAACCGGTCCAGCTCCAGGCCGCATCCCGTCCCCACCGTTCCGCTGGCCAGGACATCTCCAGAGTACAGCGTCTGGTCCTCCGAAGCAAACGCGATCATCTGCTCGAACGTGTAATGAGAAGACCCGCTGTTGCCCTCGGACCACGGCTCGCCATTCACCCAGGCGCGCATCCTCAGGTTTCGCGGGTCGGGGATTTCGTCCGGGGTGACCAGCCACGGTCCCAGGCCGGTGTTAAAATCCTTGGCTTTCGCCGGTCCCAGGCCAATGCGCATGATCTTCTCCTGCAATTCGCGCGCGCTGAAGTCGTTCAGGATGGTGTAAGCGCCGATGTAGTCCGTAGCCTTTTCGACCGGGACGCCTCGGCATTTCTTTTTGATGACGACCGCCAGTTCCAACTCGTAGTCCTTCTTGTTTTCTCCAGCCGGGAAGAACACCGTGGAGTTGTCGCCGCTGAAACACCGGGTGGACCCGTTGTACCACGCGGGAAAGTGGTACCACTCCGGGGCCATGTTCAGTCCGCGCTTCCCCCGGGCGGTTTTCACGTGTTGCTCGAACGTATAAAAATCCAGAAAAGCTCCCGGCTTGTCCACCGGGGGCAGGAGCTTGATTTCCTCCAGGGAATAGGGGCCGGAGCGCCGGACGACGTCCAGATCGATCTTCTCCGGGTCCTCCAAGGCGTCGATCGTCGTCATGCCGTTCAGCGGATAAATGCAACCGTCGATGAGAATGCCGTCGCCCATCGAGCCGTCCTTTCCCTCAAACCGCAACAGTTTCACGAGCGGGCCTCTTGCAGTTCGATGGCTTCAAACAGGGCGCGGAAGTTGTTTTCTCCGAACCCGTCGTGTCCCCGGCGCTGGATGATCTCGTAGAAAAACGGCCCGGCGGCGTTTTCGTGGTACAACAAGGAAGCGTCCTTCAGAAATATCTGCAACAGATAGGCGCCGTCCTTGCCGTCCAGCAGGATCCGCTCCCTTCGCAAGTCTTCCAGACTTTCATGGATCGATCCGATGCCTTGTCTCTCGATCCTTTCGGGGAGCAAGTCGTAATAGGCGTCCGGGGTGTCCAGAAATTGGATCCCCCGGGCGCGCAAGGCCCGGACCGTCTCTATGAGATCATCGACGGCCAGGGCGACATGCTGGATGCCCGCCCCGTGATTCTTGACAAAGAAACTCTGAATTTGCGATTCGTTGAAGTGCGGGTAAAGCGGTTCGTTGACCGCGACCTTGATCCGCGACCGGGGATCCCACATCACCTGCGACGACAGCCCGGAGCCTTTTTGCCCGGACTGGTGGTCGGGAGTATGGAACGCCACGCGCCAGAATTTTTCCATGCCCATCACGTGCGCGAAAAAATTCCATATCGGGTAGATCGCGCGCGTGTTGATCGTCATATGGTCTATATGCAGGAACGGCGAACCCCCCTGGGCTGGCGGGACTGTTTTTTCGAACATGGGGATGTCCTCGGGGTCGCCCTCGATTTCGAGAAAAACGAATTCCAGGAAGCCGATCGGGGAGGCGATGGCGACGAAGCGGTGGGCGCTGTTTTTCGAACGGAGAACTTTTTCCGGGTGGATGAAGGTGGCGTCGTGTTCCCGCAGATATTGGACGGCGCGGTCGAGATTCTCCACCTGGTAAGTCACCCGCCTCACGCCCGGCGCCAGGATCTTGAGAAACTCGGCGGTGTAGCCGCGGCCCGTCTTGGGAGTGGTCAGCAGGATGCGGATGTTGCGCGCTTTTAAATAAAGGGCCTTGCTGTTGAATTTGCGTTCCCATTCCGGGCCGGACCGGTGGGTTTCGACGAACCCCATTTTATCGACGTAAAACTCCCGGCTACGGTCGAAAAAATCCACTACGAATTCGAACGAAAAACTCCCGGTCAGTCCCAATGCGGATTCGCTTTCCATGGAAGACTCCTCCAGGTTAAGGGGTGCGCCAAGCTGTACGGCCCGAATCTGTATCCGCGGATACACGGTATTTAGATGTAAAAAAGGTTTTTGGGGGTTCCCTCGACTTTAGGGAATATTTTCTCCTCCGCAAGGAACGATGCGCGCCTCTATTCCTGGGCCATCGCGCGGATGAGGTCGAATTTGCCGATGACCCCTATCAGCTTGCCTTTCTCCACGACCGGCAGGGTGTGGACGCGTTTTTCGGCCATCAGGGAAGCGCAGTCGGCGACCGGCGTGTCCGGGGATACGGTGACGGGTTTGGGGGTATAGATGTCCTCGACGCGCGTCCCGGTGAGGCGCTTCACCTCCTCCTGGAATTTCTTGCCGCTCTCGAGATAGATCACGGCGTCGAACAGGGAAATGACGGTGGGGATGTGCAGGTTTTTGCTCTGGTCGATCAGGTCGCCCTCCGTGACGATGCCGATCACCTTGTCGTTGTCGTCCACCACGGGGACGCCGTTGATTTTGTGCTCGACGAAAAGCCGGGACAGGTCCTTGATGGACATGTCCCTTTTGGCGGTCACGATATTTCTCGACATGATGTCCCGTGCGGTTGGCATCGATATTCTCCTTGATGTTGAATTCGGCGAGGTCCGGGTTGCAATGCGGTCCGGCTGGGCCGTTATTGGGTATTGATCTTTTCCATTTTCCGTTTGAGGATTTCCTTCTTTTGCTCGTCCAGTTCCCGTTGTCTCCTGTCGATGGAATAAACCGGGGGCCTGGGGGCCGGTTCGGGTTCCAGCAGGTTGTAATAGTAATTCCTCAGGTATTGGCCGATGGACAAGGCCGTGTCTTCCGCCCAGTTAAAAAATTTAAAAGGGATTTCTTTTTGCATCTTGTACAAAAGGTAGAACATGAACGCCGAGAACAGGAGGTTGGGAATCCAAACGGACAGCAGGGGGTTGATTTTCCCGAAGCTTCCCAGGTTCTGGGTGGAGATGAAGCCGGCATAGTAGACGACGATCACGATCGTGGCGATGGTATAACTGCCCGATTTCCCCGACCGGCTCGATTTGATCCCCAACGGCGCGCCGATGAACCCAAAAATCAGGCAGGTGAAGGGGATGGAGAACTTTTTGCTCACCTCCACCTGTTCCGCATAGGTGGTCTTGCCCTCGCGTCTCAGTTCGTCGATCCGCTCCAGCAATTCCCTGAAGGACAGTTCGCGGTTGCCCACCAGGGCGCGCTTTTGCATGTTCTCCGAGTTCGGAAGGTCGAGGGTGAGGTCGTAGCGGTCGAAATTGAGGAGTTGGTAGTTCTCCCGCTTTTCGCTCAGGTCGTGGATGGCCCCGTTTTTCAACTGGAGCTGGATCTTGAGTTGTTCCGGGTTGGATATGATGGCCCCTTCCTCGGCCACGATGATCTTGGGCGTTTCGGAGGCGGTGGAGTCGGCGATAAAGACGTCCTTGAGGAGCGCCTCTCCTTCCTTGTCTTTCGCCAGGAGCACGAGGTTTTGGAAGTCGCTGTTGAACACGTTGGGCTTGATGTCGAAGTTGGCCCGGTTGCGGACGATATCGTAGATCAACTGTTTGAAAGCGTGGTTCCCCCATGGGAGCGCGTAGAAAATGATCAGGTTGGCCAGGGTGTAGGATATGAGGGAAAAATAAAGCACCGGCCGCATCAGCCTGAGAAAGCTCCAGCCGTTGGCCTTCATGGCCACCCACTCGCTGTCGCTGGACAATTGGTTGAAAACCACGACGGAAGCCGCCAGCACGCTTACCGGGATGGTCAGCGCCAGGAACGCGGGAGAGATGTAGACCATCATCCGCGCCACCTCCAGAAAGGTGACGCCCTTGTTGACGATCATCTCGGTCAGGTAAAGGATCTTGTCCAGAAACAGGACCATGGTCAGAAAACCGACGCTGATCGTAAAGATCTTGAACAGTTCCTTCATTATGTATCGATTGATGATGGCCATGAACGGGATCTGAAAGGGAATGTTACCAGGACGTTTTCGTTGACGGTCGACCGGCGGTCAAGGACGGACTGGACAAAGGATTCATTAGGAATATTGTCCGGTCCGGGTTAGATTATACTAATTTTTAACGCTATATAGTTTAGGAAAATGCCGCTCCGGCTGGGTTTATTTCTAATAGGTCCAAGGAAAACTTGCAGGGTTCGCGCTTCTTCAATCCCCTTCCCCCTTCCCGGGGGAAGGCCGGGATGGGGGTGTGAGTCCGGCACGTTTACCCCCTCCCAGCCTCCCCCTTGAAGGGGGAGGGGATAACGAGATATTTTCACTGGATACTACGGGTTTATTTCACGATGCGCTTTAGAAAAGACAACAACCGCTCGCGAAAAATCACCGCTGAGGCACAACCCGTTCCTTCCATGCCGCCCGCGCGGCGGCTCCCGGATTGGCTCAAGGCCCCATTGCCGCAAGGGGAGAACTATTTCCGCCTGCGGTCGCTGGTCGAAAGCCGGGGACTCAATACCGTCTGCCAGTCCGCGACCTGTCCCAACATCGGCAAATGCTGGTCCGCCGGGACGCTGACCGTCATGATCCTGGGCGAATCGTGCTCGCGCGCCTGCCGGTTCTGCGACGTGCCGACCGGGCACATGCGCCCGCCGCGCCCCGAGGAACCGGACGACGTCGCCGAGGCCCTCTCCCGGTTGGACCTGAAATACGCCGTGATCACCTCCGTGGACCGCGACGACCTGCCCGACGGCGGCGCGGCGCATTGGGCCGAAACCATCCGCAAGGTCAAGGAGAAATCCCCGCAAATGAAGGTCGAGGCGCTGGTCCCCGATTTCCGCGGCGAGGAACGCCATCTCGAAACGGTCTGCCGGGAAAATCCCCACGTCCTGGCCCACAACCTGGAGACGGTGGCCTCGCTCCAGGAGGAAGTGCGGCCGCAATGCCGCTACCGATGGTCCCTGGACGTCCTGACCGCCGCCAGCCGGAAGTTCGGGCTGATCGCCAAAAGCGGTTTGATGCTCGGACTGGGGGAGAAGAAGGAAGAGGTCGTCCAGTCCATGCGCGACCTGGCGGACGCCGGATGCCGGATAGTGACCCTCGGACAGTACCTGCGCCCCTCGCCCCGGCATCTGGAAGTCCGGGAATACATCCATCCCGGCCGGTTCGCCGAGTATAAGGAAATCGGCGAGTCCCTGGGGCTGGAGCACGTCGAGGCGGGGTCCCTCGTGCGCAGTTCCTACCGGGCCGACGAACAGGCGCGGAATATTGGCGAAGCCGGGCTACGGATCCCCTCCCCCTTTAAGGGGGAGGTTGGGAGGGGGTAAACGTGCCGGATTCCCACCCCCATCCTGGCCTTCCCCCTGGGTGGGGGAAGGGAATTCGCCTTATTGACCGTCTCCGCCTGAGGGAGGCCAAGTGACGAAAAAAACAAAAAGTAAATCCGCAAAACTCGACCGGAATTACCTCGTGGACACCGATGTTTTCCTCAAGGAGGAATTGAAGAACCCGGAATTCCGCAGGGCCTATGAAGAGGAAGGATTGAAATTCAAAATAGCCCAGACGGTCTATAAGAGGTGAAAAGCGAAGAACTTGAGCCAGGCCACGCTGGCCCCAAAAGCCCGCACGACCCAGAAGGTAATATCCCGGATTGAACACGGCACGTTTCGGTTGGCGTCGATTTGCTCCAGCGCATTGCCTCCGCCCTCGACCTCAAGGTCAGCATCTCGTTGCGGTGATCGGTTTGATTAAACGCTACTGTACAGTTATTGAAAGATATTTTTTAAAATATCATCAAATGCGGTAGTTAGGAGTTGTGTTTACAGTCGGTCTCCCCGGTCAAGATATTTTACACGATTTTAGGCGGCTTCTTTGCCCTCCGGTTTATTTTCGAAAACGTATTTT
>JACQQK010000086.1 GCA_016207065.1 Nitrospinota bacterium | reverse complement strand
GCGAGGCGGGGTTCATGTATTTGATCCGGAACTCGCTGTCGGCGTACATCATGTTCATGGGGATGTTCTCCACCATGGCGACGACGCGCGCCGCCTCCTCGTCGGACATCTTCTTCGCCCGGGCCTGGTCCAGCATGGCTCCCAGTTTTCTTTCGAACTCGCCCTTGAGGCCGAAGTTCTCGGATTTGGGCAATTTGCCGGCCAGCAGGTCGTCGGCGTTTTGCAGGAAGGTCTTGACGTTGTGGAACAAGGCGTTGAACGAATCGGCGAGCCTGCCCAACTCGTCCCTGGACTTGACGCTGAGTTCCTGGATGGCGCGCAGGTTCCCCTCGGCGAAGTTCTCGAGCCCGTCGGTGAGGGCAACGATGGGCCGGGTGAGGGAACTGGAGAACCAGAAAGAAAGGATGGCTCCCAAAAAGATACCGGCGACGATCAGGATCAGGGACAGGCGCCGTATCCAGACGTTGGCGCCGAGGACGCTTTCCCCGGCCTCCCTCGTCAGGGTCTCGGCGCCCGCCAACAGCTTGCTCAACTCCCCATCGATGGCGGCGGAATATTTGCGCCCGTCGTCAACCAGCGAATCCCCCAGCGTACGGTTGCCGTCGATGTAGGCGTCCACGGATTTCATCATGGAGTCGATATAGGCATCCACCTGGGGCCGCAGGGACTGGACCATCCCCTGATCGGTTTTCTCCAGTTTGGCGAACAGCTTGTCCAGCTCTTCCCTGGCGGCCTTGGCTTCGTTCTCGGACTCGTTCTGCCAGCTCACCGACAAATCGGTCAGCCAGTAACGCATTTTGGAGAACGTGTTCGCGACGGTAACGGCGGTCTCCAGCCGGGCCAGGGTCGTTTGCTGGTTTTGGATGATCCCGGAATTGCTTCCGACCTCCTTGAAGATATAGAGGAGGGAGACCGCCATCAACAGGAGGATGACTCCATTGATGAACAATATTTTGCCGCGGATGTTGAGATTGAAAGCGTTCATGAAACTATCCTCCCGTTCAGTCGTAGATGGCGATGCTGATCGCCCCGCCCAGATCGCCCAGCTTTCCGCCTTCTTTCTTGCCCCCGGTGATGTCTTTTTCTCCCTTGGGTTCGCCGTGGCACCCCAAGCAGGCCTGGGCGTAATATTCGGGGATCAAAAGGCGCAGGGCGGGCTTGCCGTTATGGGCGGCCGCTTCGATGAAGGGTTTGTCCTTCTCGTAGCCGGCTTTTTTAAACTGGTTCTCGATGACGTTGTTCTCCCAATCGTCGGGACGGTTGGCGCGGTTGCGCACATATTCCTTGGGAGCGGTCAATTTGATGTGGGCCTTGCCGTTGATCGCTTTGTTGAAGGTGTCCGCCACTTGTTTTCCAAAGACGGCGGGGATGAATCCCTTGAACCCTTTGCCGCTTTGGTTGATCAATGGCTGGGCATGGTCCATGACTTCCTTGACGGAATTCACCAGGGCCGTTTGCGCTTCCTCCTTGAAGGCGCCTTTCGCCGCCAATGTGAACTCGCTCCCCGCGGCTTCCTTGTAGGCGGCCTTGGCGGCGGCGAGAACGGCGTCTGAGCTCAACCCCTTGTCGCCCTTGCCGGCGTCGTTGATCAAGGCCTGGTTTTTGGCGATGACGCCGCGGGCGGCGCGGAAGAACTTGGCCAGTTCAAGTTCGACGTCTTTTTTTTCGTCGGCGCTCATCGCCGCCAGGGCGTTTCCCGCCGACAGTAGAAAGATCAATACCATGTTGACGAAGATTCCAAAACAATAGCGTGGAGATTTCTCGGTTTGCTTCATAAGAAAGGCCTCCTCCTTTTAGTTTTAGACGATTTGCGGGGAAAACGAATGGGGATGTAAATGAATTATAGTACTTGACCCAGGGGATGTATAGCTTTTTTCTTAAAAAAAATAGGCGTTTTTCTCATGGCCGCGGATGCGAAAAAAAGCATTGTCCCGGATATTGCATGAAAAAAATGGAATCGCTCCCCCTTTAGCAAAGAGACCTTATTTTACCTGGCGATCTTCCGTTCGTCATCGCGAGCCGTCGTAGACGGCGTGGCGATCCAGACCTCTGGATTGCTTCGCTCCGCTCGCAATGACCATAAGTTATAGCGTTCCCTGCGCCTGTCATGACCCGTCTCTTTGGGTTGAGTCAAAAGGTCAAATGGCAACTCGACAAGACTTATGGGCGCCTCTAAAAATTGTAGTTGCCTGATTCATCAGGCGCTCCAAAAGCCCAATAAATTGGGCAACTACAACTTTTTGTAAACGATTGGGCTTATGAAAAAGGCAATTTTTAGAGATGCCCTTATGCAAAGCTCTCTTTAGCAAAGGGGGGAAGGGGGATTTTACAAGGGGGTATATGGTGTGAGGCCGTCAGTGCGACCGCGAGCTTGTGAAGCGGGAATCGCGTCAGAAAATCTGGATCGCCGCGCTCACTGCGTTCGCTCGCGATGACGACACTGACGCGTTCGCCGAAATGCAAATCCCCCCGGCCCCCTTTACAAGGGGGAGAAAATCTGTCCCCCCTTTGAAAAAGGGGGGAAGGAGGGATTTGTAAGGCCGGTGGGGTGGTAGGGGCGGTCCGCGGACCGCCCCTACGCAATTTGCCTTAATACTTGAACTGCCCGACCAGCGCTTGCAGTTCGGCGGCCATGCGCGACAGTTCGCCGACGGCCTTTTGCGCTTCGCCGGCCCCGGCGGACGTGTTGTGCGCCGCCTGGGCCACGGAGGTGATGTTCTGCGCGATCTCGCCCGTGCCCTTGGCCG
>JACQQK010000085.1 GCA_016207065.1 Nitrospinota bacterium | reverse complement strand
CGTGTTGGACGGGGCGGTCGGCGTGTTCTGCGCCGTCGGCGGGGTGGAGCCCCAGTCGGAGACGGTCTGGCGGCAGGCCACCAAGTACCGGGTGCCCAGGATCGGTTTCGTCAATAAAATGGACCGCGCCGGGGCCGACTTCCTCGGTTGTCTTGCTCAGATGAGGGAGCGGTTGAACGCCCAGCCCTTGGCTCTGCAATTGCCCTTGGGTAAGGAAAGCGACTTTGCCGGCGTGATCGACCTCGTGCACATGAGGGCTCACGTCTATTCGACGGATAAAGACAAGAAGGGCGAGGTTTTTGAGGTGGAGGAGATCCCCGCGGAGTTCCTCGACGAGGCCAAGGAATACCGGGAAAAACTCCTGGAGGGGGTTTCCGATGTCGATGAAACCGTAATGGAAAAGTATCTTGATGGGCAGGCGGTGACCACCGAGGAAATCATGAAGGCCATCCGCAAGGGGACGTTGGAGTTGAAGTTCACTCCGGTGTTATGCGGCGCCTCGTTCAAGAACAAGGGCGTCCAGCAATTGCTCGACGCCGTGGTCGACTATCTTCCGTCTCCCCTGGACATCCCCGCGATCGAGGGCGTGAACCCCAATACCCAGGAGAAGGCGTCCCGCGTCACGGACGAGAAGGAGCCTCTTTCGGCCCTGGCCTTTAAAGTCATGACCGATCCGTTCGTGGGCCAGCTCGTGTTCATCCGGGTTTATTCCGGCCAGCTCAAAGGCGGCACCTACGTTTACAACTCCACCAAGAACGAACGCGAGCGCGTGGGCCGGTTGCTCCGGATGCACGCCAACAAGCGCGAGGAAATCGACGTGATCGGCGCGGGAGACATCGCCGCGGCCATCGGATTCAAGAAGACCATCACGGGCGATACCCTGTGTCCCGAGAACGCTCCCGTCCTGCTCGAGGCGATCCAGTTCCCGCAACCCGTCATTTCCGTGGCGATCGAGCCCACCACCAAGGCGGAGCAGGACAAGCTCGGCGAATGCCTCAACAAGCTCCTGCAGGAAGACCCGACATTCAGCGTGAAAGTGGACCCGGAGACCAACCAGACGATCATCTCCGGGATGGGCGAGTTGCACCTGGAAATTCTGGTCGACCGCATGAAGCGCGAGTTTTCGTTGAACGTCAACGTTTCCAAGCCCCAGGTGGCCTATAAAGAGACGATCACCAAGTCTACGGAGGAAACGCACAAGTATGTCAAGCAGACCGGCGGACGCGGCCAATATGCCCATGTCCAAATCCGCGTGGAACCGCGGCCAGCCGGATCGGGGTTTGAGTTTGTGAACAAGATCGTGGGCGGTTCCATACCCCGGGAGTACATCCCCGCGGTCCAAAAAGGCATCGTCGAGGCGATGGACCGCGGCATCATGTGCGGGTACCCCGTGGTGGACGTTGGGGTGACCTTGCTCGACGGTTCCTACCATGAGGTCGATTCCTCCGAAATGGCTTTTAAGATTTGCGCCTCCATTGCCTTCCAGGACGCCTGCAAGAAATCGAAACCCGTTATTCTCGAGCCCATCATGGACGTGGAAGTAGTCACCCCTGAGGATTTCATGGGAGACGTGATCGGCAACCTGAGTTCCAAGCGAGCCAAGATCAAGGAGTTGGGCGACAGGGCGGGAGCCAAGGTGATCCGGTCGGAAGTGCCGCTGGCGGGGATGTTCGGCTATTCCACCGACCTCCGGTCCATGAGCCAGGGACGGGCCAATTACAGCATGGAATTCGCCAAATATGACGTCGTCCCCGCCATGCTCGCGGAGGAAGTCATCGCCAAGGCGACCGGGACCGGCAAGGAAAAAGTGGCAGTTAATAACTGAAAATTCAATATTTAACATTCTGGAGTTATCCACATGGCAAAAGAAAAATTTGTTCGCGATAAGCCGCACTTGAACGTCGGAACCATCGGCCACGTAGACCACGGGAAAACCACGTTGACGGCCTGCATCACCGAGGTATTGTCCAAAAAAGGACTGGCCGATTACATCCCGTTCGATCAGATCGACAAGGCGCCCGAGGAGCGGGAGCGCGGCATCACCATCGCCATTGCCCATGTGGAATACAAGACCGATAAACGGCATTATGCCCATGTGGACTGTCCCGGCCATGCGGACTACGTCAAGAACATGATCACCGGCGCCGCGCAGATGGACGGCGCCATCCTGGTCTTGAGCGCCGCCGACGGCCCCATGCCCCAGACGCGGGAGCACATTCTCCTGGCCCGGCAGGTGGGCGTTCCCCGGATCGTCGTGTTCATGAACAAGGTGGACATGGTCGACGACCCCGAATTGCTGGACCTGGTCGAGTTGGAAGTCCGCGAGTTGCTGTCCAAGTACGAGTTCCCGGGCGACGAGATCCCCGTCATCCGCGGTAGCGCCTTGCAGGCGCTTCAGAACCCCGAGGACCCGGTAAAGACCAAGTGCATATGGGACCTGATGGCCGCCCTGGACTCCTATTTCCCCGTGCCCGAGCGGGCCATTGACAAACCGATCCTCATGCCGATCGAGGACATCTTCAGCATTTCCGGCCGCGGCACGGTTGCCACCGGCAGGGTCGAGAGCGGAGTTGTCAAGGTGGGCGAGGAGATCGAGATCGTCGGATTCCGTCCCACGACCAAGACCGTCGTGACCGGCGTCGAAATGTTCCGGAAATTGCTGGACGAAGGCCAGGCCGGGGACAACGTCGGCGTGCTTCTCCGCGGCACGAAACGCGAGGAAATCGAGCGCGGCCAGGTGTTGTCCAAGCCCGGGTCCATCACGCCGCACACCAAATTCAAGGCCCAAGTGTACATCCTCACCAAGGAGGAAGGCGGGCGTCACACCCCCTTCTTCAACGGGTATCGACCGCAGTTTTACTTCCGGACTACCGACGTGACCGGCGTCGTGCAGCTCCAGCAGGGGGTGGAAATGGTCATGCCTGGGGATAACGTCAACATTGAAGTGAATCTGATCACCCCCATCGCCATGAACAAGGAGCTTCGGTTCGCCATCCGCGAAGGCGGAAGGACGGTCGGCGCCGGGGTCGTGAACGAGATCCTGGAATAATTATGGCCGAGCAAAATCAGAAAATTAAGATCAAACTGAAGGCCTACGACCACAAGCTTCTCGACTGGTCGGTGGGCGAGATCGTCGAGACCACCAAGCGCACGGGCGCGAAAGTGATCGGCCCCATCCCCCTGCCCACCGTGAAAAACCGGTGGACGGTGTTGCGCTCGCCGCACGTCGACAAGAAGTCGCGGGAGCAGTTCGAGATCCGGACCCATAAAAGGATCCTGGAGATCGTGGAGCCGACTCCGCAAACGGTCGACGCCTTGATGAAGCTCGACCTGTCCGGCGGCGTGGACATCGAGATCAAACTATAGAATAGAAGACCATTGAATCCATGAACAGCATACTGGGCAGGAAAATTGGAATGACGCAGATATTCTCCGAGAACGGGGACTGCGTTCCCGTGACGGTGATCGCCGTGGAGAAATGCGTCCCTGTTCTCAACCGGAGCAAGGAGAAGAACGGGTACGAGGCGGCGCTGGTCGCCTACGGCGAGAAAAAGCGGAAACACGTCAACAAGCCCATGCAGGGTTTGTACGGCAAGCTCAAGATCGAGCCGGCCCGCCTGCTCGCCGAGTTTCGCGGCGAGGTGGCGACCGAGGAGGAACTGGGCAAACCGTTGAGCGTGGACATTTTCGCCCCCGGAGACAAGGTCGACGTGGTCGGCGTCTCCAAGGGGAAAGGGTTCGCGGGGGTCGTCAAGAGGCACGGTTTCTCCGGCGCCCCGGGGTCCCGCGGCGCCCACGAATCGTTCCGCGGCGGCGGATCCATTGGCATGCACACCTATCCCGGCAAGGTGTTCAAGGGAAAAGGGATGCCCGGCAGGATGGGCGGAGAGAATATCCATATAAGAAACCAGAAAGTGGCGCTGGTGGACAAAGACAAAAACGTGTTGCTCCTGAGGGGAGCCGTGCCCGGCGCCAACGGCGGCATCGTGCGGATCACTAAATCGCGGAGCAAGAAAGCGTAAGATATGCCTGAGTTGGACGTTTTAGACAAGAGCAATAACAAGGTCGGGACCGTGCGGATTTCTCCGGAAGTGTTCGACGTGAAATCGCGCGAGAACCTGGCGCAGAAATACGTCGTCATGCAATTGGCCGCCCGGCGGAGCGGCACGGCCAAGACCAAGAGCAGTTACGCCGAGGTCAGAGGCGGCGGCAAGAAGCCTTGGAGGCAAAAAGGGACCGGCAGGGCCCGCCAGGGGACCTCGCGTTCCGCGCTCTGGCGGGGCGGCGTGACCACGTTCGGCCCCATCCCCCGGGATTATAGCGTTAAAATGCCCAAGAAGATGAGGCAACTGGCGCTCAAGTCCGTGCTCACCGAGTTGGTCCGGGAGAAAGCGTTGTCGGTCGTCGATAAGCTGACCGTGGACCAACCCAAGACCAGCGAGGCGGTGAAGCTCATAAAGAGTCTCGGGTTGCCCCAAAGCGCGTTGTTTCTCCTGGCCGAGAAAAACCCGAACCTTGAGTTGGCCGTGCGCAATATCCCCAACGTCGATGTGTTGCTGGTCGATGGGCTCAACGTGTACGACCTGCTGAACCACCAAAGAGTCGTTTGCACGCCCGAGGCGATCAAAAAAATAGAGGAGCGGTTCAACTGATGGACGCGTTGCATGCAATCATAGAAAAACCCCTGATCACCGAGAAGGGGTCCCTGTTGCTCGGAGAGACCAACCGCGTTTGTTTCCAGGTGAGGAGAGACGCCAACAAACATCAGATCAAGGAAGCGGTTGAAAAGATATTCAACGTGAAAGTCCTCCAGGTGAATACCGTGCTGGTCAAGGGCAAGTATCGGCGGTTCGGCCGGAAACTCGGCAAGACCCAGGATTGGAAAAAAGCCGTCCTCCGCTTGCGCGAGGGCGACAAGATCGAGTTCTTCGAGGGAGCCTGATAGTAATGTCAATTAGAAAGTTAAATCCCCGCTCCCCCGGAGTGCGTTTTCAGACGATTTCGGGGTTCGACGAGGTAACCAAGGACAGACCGGAAAAAAGCCTGCTGGTTTACATCCCCCGCAAGGGCGGGCGCAACAACCTCGGTCGCATGACGACCAAGCGCCGGAGCGGCGGCCATCGCAAGTTGTACCGGCTGGTCGATTTCCTGCGCGACAAGGACGGGATCGAGGCGCGCGTCGCGGGGATAGAATACGATCCCAACCGCAACGCCTACATCGCGCTGGTGATTTATAAGGACGGGGAGAAACGCTACATCCTGGCGCCCGACGGACTGAAGGACGGCGATACGGTCGTGTCCGGGCCCAGCGCGGAGATCCGGACCGGGAATTGCCTACCCCTGTCCAGCATCCCGGACGGCACCTTCGTGCATAATATCGAACTGCGGCCCGGCAAGGGCGGCCAGATGGCGCGTAGCGCCGGGGCCTACGCTCAGTTGATGGCGAAGGAAGGTCCGTACGCGACGCTCAAGCTGGGTTCCGGAGAAGTCCGCCTGGTCGATAAGAGATGCCGCGCCACGGTCGGCTCCGTCGGCAACGCCGAATTCGAGAATATATCCATCGGCAAGGCGGGCCGCAACCGGTGGAAAGGGTTTCGCTCCAGGGTCCGCGCGGTGGCGATGAACCCCGTCGACCATCCCATGGGCGGCGGCGAGGGCAAGACCTCCGGCGGCCGGCACCCCTGCAACGCTTCGGGGTTCCCGGCGAAAGGCGCCAAGACCCGGAAGCGGAAGAAGCAGTCAAGCAGGTTCATTGTCAGTAGAAGAAAAAAATAAATCGCGGAAATTGGAGATGGGTGGCGTATGGCACGATCGTTAAAAAAAGGTCCTTTTGTGGATGAACCCCTCGCGAGCAAAGTCGAGGATCTGAACCGGAGGAACGACAAAAGGATATTGAAGACCTGGTCGCGCCGGTCTACGATACTCCCGGATTTTGTGGGCCACACCTTTGCCGTTCACAATGGGAAGAAGTTTATTCCGGTGTTCGTCTCGGAAAACATGGTCGGGCACAAGCTGGGGGAATTCGCGCCCACGCGGACGTTCAAGGCGCATTCCGGCAAGACCAAAAAGACGGCTCCGCCTAAGTAACCTTTAAAAAAGTCATGAGACCATGAGCGTAAGGGCTATTATAAGACACACTCGCACAACCCCCAGAAAGGCCAGGCTGGTGGCCGATCTGATCCGGGGCAAGAACGTCAACGAGGCCATGAACATCCTGGCGTTCGCCAGGAAGCGGGTCGCCAGGACGTTTCAGAAGCTGTTGAAATCGGCCATCGCCAACGCCGAGGAGAACCACAAGGTCGTGGATGTCGACGATCTGGTCGTCAAGTCCGTCCGCGTGGACAAGGGCGTCACTTGGAAGCGGTCCATGCCGAGGGCGCGGGGTATGGCGACGCCGATCCTCAAGCGCACGAGCCATATCATGATCGTTTTGGACGAAAAATAATTCGGAGGATATCTGTGGGTCAGAAAGTACATCCATACGGTTTTCGGTTGGGCGTCAACAAGACGTGGACGGCCAACTGGTTCAGCCGGAAAAATTACTCGGACTGTCTCATCGAGGACATACGGGTCCGGAAATACATCAATAAAATGCTGTCCCACGCCGGCATAGCGAAGATCGAGATCGAGCGTTCCGCCAACCGCGTCCGCATCAACATCCACACCGCCCGGCCGGGGATCATCATCGGCAAGAAGGGGTTGGAGGTCGACAAGCTGAAGGAAGAATTGCAAAAGGTCATCGGCGGGAAGCAAGTGAACCTCAATATCAAGGAAGTGCGGCGGGCGGAGCTGGACGCCGCGCTGATCGGGCAGAACGTATGCCTGCAATTGGAAAAGCGGGTCTCCTTCCGGCGGGCCATGAAGAAGGCGGTGGTCTCCGCGTTGCGGTTCGGCGCCAAGGGCGTCAAGATACGCTGTTCCGGGAGACTGGGCGGCGCCGAGATCGCCCGGAGCGAGTGGTACCGGGAAGGCCGGGTCCCGTTGCATACGTTGCGGGCGGACATCGATTACGGCACCGCCGAGGCCCTGACCACGTTCGGGATCATCGGCGTCAAGGTGTGGGTTTACAAGGGAGACATCCTGACGGCGGCCGAACAACGGCCGCAACGCGAGTCCGCCGAATCCGCCGCCGAATGACCGGCCCGGCGGGAAGAAAGCGGGCGGTTTGTCTTACACTTTGAGCCAGCGAGTTCCCCAGGGAATTCCGTATGGATTGGACTTGACGAGTCCGGAGAAGAAACGTTATGTTGCAACCCAAAAAAGTCAAATATCGAAAACGTCAGAAAGGCCGGATGAGCGGCACCGCGATTCGCGGCGGCGCGTTGAATTTCGGCACCTACGGTCTGCAGGCGGTGAATTGCGGCAGAATCACCGACCGGCAGATCGAGGCGGCCCGTATCGCCATGACCCGCTACGTCAAGCGCGGCGGGAAAATATGGCTGAGGATTTTTCCGGACAAGCCCGTTTCCAAAAAACCCGCCGAGACGCGGATGGGCAAAGGCAAAGGCGCCCCGGAGTTCTGGGTCGCGGTCGTAAAACCCGGCAGAGTGCTTTACGAAATGGAAGGGGTCCCGGAAAAAGTGGCGTACGAGGCCTTGCGGCTGGCTTCCCATAAACTTCCGCTGGGGACCCGGATTATCAAGAAAGACGGATTGGGTTGAACCCGGACGCGACGGGGAAACCGGAGACGAAACGATGAAGGCAGAAGAAGTCAGGAACTTGTCCGAAAAGGAACGCGAGGAGAAAGCCCGCGACCTCCAGGAGGAGTTGTTCAACCTCAAGATTCAGTTGGCGACCGGCAAGATAGAGAACCCTGGCCGACTGCGCTACCTGCGGCGGGACATCGCCAAGATCAAGACGATTCAGAAGGAAACGGCCCGGGCCGGCAAGGCCGTCCCCGCCGGAGCACAAGCTAAAAGCTGATCGCCCGCGATCGGGAACCGGAACTTATAGCGAGAGAAGGCAAATTGAAAAGCGCGACCCATAACAAGAAGACGATGACGGCCGTCGTCGTCAGCGACAAGATGGACAAGACGGTGGTGGTCAAGGTGGAGCGGAAGTTCGTCCACCCCAAATTCAAAAAGATCGTGCGCACCGCCAAGAAATACAAAGTGCACGACGAGAAGAACGAGTGCCGGGCGGGAGACGTCGTCGCGATCGTCGAGACGCGTCCGCTCAGTAAAGAGAAGCGCTGGCGGTTGCAGGAAATAATCAAAAAGTCCGAGGGCGCGGAAAAAGTAGAGGAAGAGGCGGCGAAATAGCCATGATCCAGTTGCGAACGGTTTTGGATGTTGCGGACAATTCAGGGGCCCGGCAGGTCGAGTGCATCAAGGTGCTCGGCGGGTCCACCCGGCGTTATGCCTCGGTCGGCGATATCATCGTGGTTTCCGTGAGGGAAGTCGACCCGAACACCCCCGTCAAGAAAGGGGACGTCAAGAAGGCGGTGGTCGTGCGCACCGTGAAGGAGATCCGGCGCGCGAACGGCACCTATATCTAGTTCGTCTATAACGCCGCGGTATTGATCAACGAGGCCAAGGAGCCGGTCGGGACCCGTATTTTCGGGCCGGTGGCCAGGGAATTGCGCGCGAAGAAATTCATGAAGATTCTGTCGCTCGCTCCGGAGGTGTTGTGATGGAAGCCAGGACGGCCAAGTGGCGCATAAAGAAGGACGATATCGTCCAGGTGATCTCCGGCAAGGAGAGGGGGAAGAAGGGCAAGGTGTTGCTGGTCCTGCAGGACGAGGGACGCTTGAAAGTCGAGAAGCTGAACATGCTCAAGCGGCATACGAAGGCCGGCAGAAAGGTCCAGCAGGGCGGCATCATCGAGCAGGAGGGGACCCTCCATATCTCCAACGTGATGTTGATTTGCGACAAATGCGGCAAGGGCGTCCGCACCAAGCTCAAGAAGCTGGAGAACGCCAAGCGGGTCAGGGTGTGCATGAAATGCGGCGAGGTTCTGGACAAGGCCTGACCTTAGAGAAAAATTCAATCCATCAAGAGACAAATGATTCCAAATCTACTGAAAGCCTATAAGGAAAAGCTTCGGGGGCAGGTCCTGAAAGAGCTGGGCATGAAGAACGTCATGCAGGCCCCCCGGCTGGAAAAGATCGTCATCAACGTGGGCTTGGGCGAGGCGATGCAGAACGCCAAGCTCCTCGATTCCGCCGTGGAACAACTGAAGGCGATCACCGGCCAGGCGCCGGTCTTGACCCGGGCCAAAAAAGCGATATCCAACTTCAAGCTTCGCGAGGGCGTCCCCATCGGGGCGATGATCACCCTGCGCGGCGTGCGGATGTACGAGTTCTTCGAGCGGTTCGTGTCGTTCGCCCTGCCCCGCGTCCGCGATTTCAAGGGGCTTTCCCCGCGCTCCTTTGACGGAAGGGGGAATTACACCATCGGTCTGCGGGAGCAGTTGATTTTTCCCGAGATCGAATTCGATAAAATCGAGAAGATCAAGGGGATGAACATCACCATTTGCACCACCGCGCGGTCCGATGAGGAGGGGAGATGCCTTCTCCAACATTTGGGATTGCCCTTGAGGAAATGACGCCGGCCCGTCGGCCGCCCGAGATCGAAAAGGAAAGTTCATGGCAAAAAAATCATTGATAGCTAAGGCCCAGAGGAAACAGAAGTTTGCCGTAAGGCAATACAACCGCTGTCGGGTTTGCGGACGGCCGCGGGCTTTTCTGCGGAAGTTTGGCATGTGCAGGATTTGTTTTAGAGCGAGAGCCTTGCGGGGAGAAGTCCCAGGCGTAATCAAGGCGAGCTGGTAAGCGCGCCCAGTTTAGGAGTTTTGACGGAACATGATGACCGACCCGATTGCCGATTTATTCACCCGGATCCGAAACTCGGTCCAGGTGAAGCAGGATAAAATTGAGTTGCCCAACTCCAAGATAAAGACCCGGATCGCCGAGATTCTCAAGGAGGAAGGTTTTATAAGGAATTTCCGGGTGCTTAAGGACGAAAAGCAAGGAACGTTGCGAGTGTATTTCAAATACCTGAACGAGGAACCGGCCATCCGCGGGATCCGGCGGGTCAGCAAGCCCGGCAGAAGAATTTACGTGAAGCAGGACAAGCTTCCCAAAGTATTGAACGGCTTGGGCATCGCCATCATCTCCACCTCCCAGGGCGTCTGGACCGACCAGGCGTGCAGGGAAAAGGGCGTTGGCGGCGAAGTGCTGGGCTACATCTGGTGACGAAGGGTCTCTATGTCTAGAATCGGAAAACTACCTATTAAAGTCCCCGCCGGCGTGGATTGCAAGCTGGAGGGAAGCCAACTCAAGGTCAAAGGCCCGAAGGGAGAATTGATCCGGCATTTGCCCGACGGCGTAAAAGTCGAGATCAAGCCCGGGGCCGTGAATGTCAACCGCCTGTCGGACCAAAGAAGCCACCGCGCCCTGCATGGTCTGATCCGGACGCTGATCAACAACATGGTGGTCGGCGTAACCGAGGGCTATGCCAAGAAGTTGAGCATCGTCGGCGTGGGTTTCAAGGTGGAGCCGAAAGGCAAGGACCTGACCATGCAACTGGGATTTTCGCATCCCGTTTTTTTCAAGGCCCCCGACGGGATCCAGTTTGAAGTGGATTCCAAGAACAATTTTGTGACGGTAAAAGGGATCGACAAGGAGAAAGTCGGCCAGACCACGGCGAATATCCGGAAGATCAAACCCCCCGAGCCATACAAGGGCAAGGGGATCATGTATGTCGGCGAGAAGCTCATCAGAAAAGCCGGCAAAGCCGCCGCTACTTCCAAGAGTTAACCATGTCCTTAACATTGAGAACTCGTTTGAGACTCGCCCGGAAACTGCGGGTGAAGCATCACGTTCAGAAAAAGCAGGAAAAACCCCGGCTGTCGATATTCAGGTCGGGAAATCATATTTACGCCCAGATCATCGACGACAGGAATCGCCGGACGCTGGTTGCGGAATCGACGGTTTCCCCCGCCTTCAAGGAGTCCGGGAAGAGCGGCGGGAACGTGGCCGCGGCGGCCTGGGTGGGTTCCACGCTGGCGGAAAAAGCGTTGCAGAGCGGAATCCAGGAGGTTTATTGCGACCGCAATGGATTCCGCTATACCGGCAGGGTCAAGGCCTTGGCCGACTCCGCAAGGGCGAAAGGGTTGAAGTTCTAAGAGATTTAACGCCGGTTTGATCCCGGTCAAGGTAGTCGCGTCCGGGACGAGACGGAATTTTGGAGGTGTTCATTGCAAGAATCTGCCGATAGAAAAGACGAATGGGTCGATAAGGTTGTCAGCATACGGCGCGTGGCCAAGGTGGTCAAAGGCGGCCGGCGGTTCAGTTTCAGCGCGTTGGTGGTGGTCGGCAACCGCGACGGACAGGTGGGATGGGGTCTGGGTAAGGCAAACGAAGTGCCCGAGGCCATTCGCAAGGGAGTGGAAAAGGCGAAGAAGAACCGCATCGCCGTGGCCTTGAACGGCTCGACCATTCCCCATGACGTGGTGGGCCGCTTTGGCGCCGGACGGGTCTTGATGAAGCCCGCCTCGCGCGGCACCGGGCTGATCGCCGGCGGCGCGATCCGCGCCGTGCTGGAAGCGGCCGGCGTGAAGGACATCCTGACCAAGTGCCTGCGGTCCAACAACCCGCATAACGCCGTGAAGGCGACCATGGACGGCTTGGAGTCCCTGCGCGACGCCAAACAGATCGCCGAATTGCGCGGCAAAACCGTATCTTTAATGGAATCCGGAAAATAAGCCATGATCAAACTTTCTAACTTAAAAGCGGCCCCCGGAACGCGGAAGAACCGGAAGCGCGTGGGACGCGGCATCGGGTCCGGAAGCGGGAAAACCAGCGGCCGGGGGCAGAAGGGGCAAGGCGCCCGCTCCGGCGCAATGCCTCACCCTTGGTTCGAGGGCGGACAGATGCCGTTGCAAAGGCGACTGCCCAAGAGAGGGTTCACCAATATTTTCAAGAAAAGCTTCGACGTCGTCAACCTTTTCGCGTTGGCCGAACATGCCGGGGACCAGCCCATTACTCCGGAGGTAATGAAGGAGCGGGGATGGATCAAAAAGACCGGCGCCGTGAAAGTCCTGGGCGACGGAGAATTGTCCCGGCCCGTGACCGTTCACGCTCAAAAATTCAGCGAATCCGCGGTCGCCAAGATTGAGAAAGCGGGCGGAAAGGCCATAGTCATTTAAATGAGCGGCGCTGACAGCTTCGGCAATATATTTAAAATCCCCGAACTCAAACGAAGGGTATTATTCACTCTGGGATTGCTGGCCGTTTACCGGATTGGCGCGCACATCCCGACTCCCGGCATCGACAGCAAGGCGTTGGCGGAGATCTTCGCGCGCGCGCAAGGCTCCATCCTCGGCTTCTTCGACATGTTTTCGGGCGGGGCGCTGAGCCGGTTGACCATTTTCGCCCTGGGCATCATGCCCTACATCAGCGCGTCCATCATCCTCCAGTTGATGACGATGGTTTCCCCCTACCTGGCCCGGCTCAAGAAGGAAGGGGAGCAGGGGCAGAAGAAAATCACCCAGTACACGCGGTACGGGACGGTGCTGTTGAGCATGATCCAAAGCTCCGGCATCAGCGTGGGGTTGGAGGCGATGAAGGCCCCGAGCGGCGCGCTGATCGTGCCGCACCCGGGCTGGTCGTTCCGGTTGCTGACCATACTCACCCTGACGGCGGGCACCGCCTTCATCATGTGGCTGGGCGAGCAGATCACCGAGCGCGGGATCGGCAACGGCATTTCCCTGATCATCTTCGCCGGGATCGTGGCCGGCACGCCGAGCGCGATCTTCCAGTCGCTGGACCTGATGGGGACGGGCGAGTTGCAACCCCTGATCGCGCTCTTCCTGATGGGCCTGATGTTCGTGGTCGTCGGAGTGATCGTTTTTACGGAGGGCGGCCAGCGGCGCATCCCCATCCAATACGCCAAACGGGTGGTGGGGCGGAAAATGTACGGCGGGCAGAGCACGCATCTGCCGTTGAAGGTGAACACGTCGGGCGTCATCCCGCCGATCTTCGCCTCCTCCATCATCATGTTTCCGGCGACCATCGCGCGGTTCATAGACCATCCGTGGATGCAGACGGTTTCCGGATGGCTGACGCCGGGGACGGTGATTTACAGCCTGATATTCATCGGCGCCATATTTTTCTTTTGTTATTTTTATACCGCCGTCATCTTCAATCCCGTCGACGTCGCCGATAACATGAAGAAATATGGAGGGTATGTGCCCGGCATCCGGCCGGGGACGAAGACCTCCGAATACATAGACCAGGTCCTTTCGCGAGTCACTTTTTACGGAGCGTTGTATCTTTCTTTCATCTGCATTCTGCCCGATTATCTGATAAAATATTTTAACATTCCCTTTTATTTCGGCGGGACCAGCCTTCTCATCGTGGTGGGGGTTTCCCTGGATACGATGCAACAGATCGAATCCCATCTGGTCATGAGAAACTACGACGGTTTTATCAAAAAAGGGAGGCTGAAAGGAAGAAGGGGCTGATACATGAGGGTGATCCTTTTAGGACCGCCTGGCGCCGGCAAGGGGACCCAGGCCAAGATGTTGATGGAAAAATTCAAGATTCCCCAAGTCTCCACCGGCGATATCTTGAGAAAAGCCGTCAAGGACGATTCGGAGTTGGGCCGCAAGGCCAAGGCGTTCATGGAAGCCGGACAACTGGTTTCCGACGATATCGTGATCGGCCTGATCAAGGAACGGATTAAAAAAAGAGATTGCGAAAATGGGTTCATCCTGGACGGGTTTCCGCGGACCAACGTCCAGGCCGAGAAACTTACGGAAACCCTGAGGGACATGGGCCAGACCATGGACGCGGTGATCGACCTCGTGGTCGATCCCGGCGAACTGGTGGCGCGATTGACGGGACGGCGCACCTGCGAGGAATGCGGTTGCATGTTCCACCAAACCTCGCGGCCCCCGAAACTGCCGGGCGTTTGCGACTACTGCGGGGGCAAGCTGTACCAGCGCCCCGACGACAACGAGGAGACCATCTTGAAACGTCTGGCCATTTACGAAAGGGAAACCGCGCCCCTGCGCGAGTTTTACGGGAGACAGGGACGATTGAAGACCATGCCGGGATTGGGCTCGGTGGACGAGATATTTTCGCGCGTTTGCGAACTGGTGTCTTGATGTCAAAGGAAGAGTCGATAGAGGTCGAGGGCACGGTCATGGAGCCTCTGCCCAACGCCATGTTCCGGGTCGAGTTGGAGAACGGGCACAAGATCCTCGCCCATATTTCCGGAAAAATGCGGATGCATTTCATCCGCATCCTGCCAGGGGACAAGGTCAAGGTCCAGTTATCCCCTTACGATTTGACCCGCGGGCGCATCACCTATCGATATAAATAGAACGGGAGAAATCATGAAAGTCAGGTCGTCGGTAAAACCAATTTGCAACAAGTGTAAAGTCATCCGCCGGAGCGGGGTGGTGCGGGTCATTTGCGCGAACCCTAAACACAAGCAGAGGCAGGGTTGATCCGGCGGCGGGCGGGGCGGGGTCCTCGGGACCTGGCGGCCTATTTCTAAAAGGAGAAGCGTGTGGCAAGAATTGCGGGCATAGACATTCCAAGCGATAAGAGAGCGGTCGTCGCGCTCACCTATATTTACGGCATCGGCAAATCCACGGCGGGAAAGATCCTGAAGGCGGCGGAAGTTTCCGAAAACGTCCGCGTCAAGGACCTTTCCGAGGGCGAGGTCACCCGTATCCGTTCCATCATCGAAAAGGAATACGAGGTGGAGGGCGATTTGCGGCGTAGCGTCAACATGAACATCAAACGGCTGATGGACATCGGCAGTTACCGCGGCCTGCGTCACCGCAAGGGCCTGCCCGTGCGGGGCCAGAGGACGCACACCAACGCCAGGACCCGGAAGGGACCCAGGAAGACCGTGGGTTCGAAATAACAGAAAAATTCCCTGGAGACCTCATACGATGGAAAAAGACAACAAGGACAATAAAGACAATAAAGACAACAAAGCCAAGCCGGCCAAGGCCGGGAGGAAAAAGAAGGTGATCCCGGAGAACGGAGTGGCCCATATCCGCGCCACGTTCAACAATACCATCGTCAGCATCACCGACACATCGGGCAACGTGATCGCCTGGTCCAGCGCCGGCGCGCAAGGGTTCAAGGGGTCGAGGAAAAGCACCCCGTTCGCCGCGCAGGTGGCGGCGGAAAAGGCCGCCGGAAAGGCCTTGGACCTGGGGATGAAAAAACTCGAGGTCCACGTCAAGGGCCCGGGTTCCGGTCGCGAATCCGCCATCCGCTCGTTACAGGCGGTCGGCATGGAAATCACCGTCATCCGCGACAAGACGCCCATCCCCCATAACGGTTGCAGACCTCGTAAACGAAGACGCGTGTAACGCTTTTAAATTTCAAAAGGAGATAGAACTTTGGCAAGATACTCAGACCCCGTATGTCGTTTATGCCGTAGGGAAGGCATCAAATTATATTTGAAGGCCGAACGGTGCATGACCGCGAAATGCGCCATTGAACGGAGAGGATACGCCCCCGGGCAACACGGTCAGACCCGGCCCAAGTTCTCCGAATACGGCATCCAGTTGAGAGAAAAACAAAAACTTCGAAGGGTCTACGGCGTGCTGGAAAGGCAATTCCAAAGATACTTCGATATTTCCTCAAGGAAAAAGGGCGTCACGGGAGAATATCTGCTGAGCCTGCTTGAACGGCGCATCGACAACGTGGTTTACCGCCTGGGGATGGCGGGTTCGCGTAGCGCCGCGCGGCAATTGGTTTTGCACAACCATTTCAGAGTCAACGGGAAAAAGGTCAACATCCCTTCCTATCTCGTCAAGCCGGGAGACGTCATTTCCCCCTCTCCCAGCAAGATGAACAAGGAACCCATTAAGAAGGCCCTGGAAGGCATGAACGAAAAGAAGTTGCCCCACTGGCTTGCTTTCGACATAGAGAAAAAACAGGGGCTAGTTCAGGCGATGCCCACGCGGGAGGACATCAATATACCGGTCCAGGAACAGCTGGTCGTTGAACATTACTCGCGTTAACGGGTTTCTTTGTTTCAATCGCCAATAGCAAGCAAGGGCGCCGTTACAAACCAGTCCGAAAAATTTTCGACACCATGAATCCTCCCGGATCGTTCGCGGGGAGGACTTTCAAAAATCAATTTTAGAGGCGCCCATCATCTTGAATAAACAAAACGCAAGCGGAGGCATTATGTTCTCGGCGCAAGGAATAGTCAAACCAAGGCGGCTGGAGTTTGATAAAAAAACCAAGACCCAAACCTACGGAAAGTTTGTAGCTGGCCCGTTCGAGCGCGGTTACGGAGTGACCGTGGGCAATTCGTTGCGGAGGATGTTGTTGTCCTCCATCGAAGGGTCCGCCGTGATCGGGGTCAAATTCGAGGGTATTTTTCACGAGTTTTCCTCCATACCCGGAGTGAAGGAGGACGTGACCGAGATCATCCTCAACCTCAAGCAATTGGACATCAAACTGACCGGGGAAGCGGCGAGCAAAAGGCTTTACCTCAAGACGGACAAACCCGGCAAGGTCACGGCCAAGGACATCGAGGCCGGGCCCGACGTGATTATCCTGAACCCCGACCATCTCATCGCCACGGTCGACAAGAACGGCGTCCTGGACATGGAGATTTACGTCCAGAAAGGCCGGGGGTATGTTCCGGCGGAGAAGCATAATATGTCCAACGAGTCGATCCAGATGATCCCCGTGGACGCCATCTTCTCGCCGATCGAAAAAGTCAGTTACACGGTGGAGAATACCCGCGTGGGGCAATCCACGGATTACGATTCGCTCATCATGGAAGTCTGGACCAACGGCGCCATCACGCCGGAGGACGCAGTGGCCCACGCGGCGAAGATCGTCAAGGACCACATGCAACTGTTCATCAACTTCGACGAGGAACCCGAGCCGGTCCAGCCGCAGGTGGACGAGAAGAAACAGAAAATGCTCGCCTACCTCGCCAAAAGCGTGGAGGAACTGGAGCTCTCCGTCCGGTCCTACAACTGTCTCAAGAATGCGAACATTCAGGCCATCGCCGAACTGGTGCAGAAAAACGACGCGGAAATGCTTAAAACCAGGAATTTCGGCAGAAAGTCCCTCAACGAAATCAAGGAAATCCTGGAGGAAATGGGGCTTTCGCTGGGCATGAAGCTGGACGACGACGACCTTCGGCAACTCAACATGCTCAAGAAGAAGAAAGAAATGGAAACCGAAGCGTGACGGACGACGTTCCGTTGCCTCAGCTAACCTTTTTCCCGAAGATCGGAAGAATTCATGCGGCATTTAAAAGCTGGAGTCAGAAGATTTGGACGCGACCAGGGGCATAGAAAAGCCCTGTTCAGAAACCTCGTGACCGCGTTGATCGCCCGCGAACGCATCCGCACCACCCTGGCCAAGGCCAAGGAGTTGCGGAGCAAGGTGGAGAAAGTCATCACCCTGGGCAAGAAAGGCACCGTTCACGCCCGGCGTCTGGCCCTCCGCCACGTGGCCAAACGGGAAACCCTCAAGAAACTCTTTGGGCCGCTTTCGGAGCGGTACGCCGCAAGAAACGGCGGCTACACCCGCATCATCCGCATCGGGCAACGGCACGGCGACGACGCCCCCATGGTCTTTATAGAACTGGTCGATCGCGAAGCCGAAAAGAAAGCCGAACCCGCGGAGAAAGTCAAGGGAAAAGAAGCTAAAGCCGCTCCCGCGAAAAAAGCTCCCAAGGCCGGCAATAAGGAGGAAAAGGGAAAAACGAAAAAAGCCGCGCCCGCGAAAGAGACCGTCAAAAAAGCCAAGGAAGACGCGCCAAGGAAACCCAAGGCCAAAAAAACAGAGACCAAGCCCGATAAGAAAAAAGAGGAAAAATAATTTGCCATACCGCCCCGTTTTGGGGCGGCCCCCCTCCCTTCATCCATTCCCCCGTAGCGTTCCCAGGCGCGCGTCATGATCTGGATATTGCCTGAGCGAATCGCTCCCCTTGCAAAGGGGGCCGGCGGGATTCGCGCTATTCCGTCGTAGCGGGCGAGTGCGCCGCGAACCCCGCGCGGCTTACGCCTTGCGAATTTTTTTGATCAAGCCGTCGACGGCCTCGATCACTTCCTTGACGCTGATATCTTCCAGACAGTAAGGCTTGTTGTGGGCGGAAGGTTTGCACTCCTTGAAAAAATTCTGCCGGCAGGGGGAACACGGAAAATTACGGGTGATGACGACGCTCTTGCGCGATTCGATGCAGGGGCCGGTGACGCTCGGGCTTCCGGGCCCGAAAATGGCCGCAACCGGGGTCCCCACCATCGCCGCGAGGTGCATCATGCCGCTATCGTTGCCGATGAACAGTTTGCTCTTCTGGATCGCGACGGCGGCCTCGCGCAGGCCCAAGCCGGGCTGGAAATGGACCGTGCCCGGCAGGCAACTTTTCTGGATCTTGATCAGGTTGGAGGAATCTTTTTCGTTTCCCAGCAGGATGATCTTCGCGCGGTATTCCTTGACCAGCCGCTGGCACAGGATCAGGAACCTCTCCGTGTGCCAGCTCCTTTCCGGTTTCGACGCTCCGGGATGCATCGTCACCAGGAAGTCCTGGGGGTCGATCCGTAGAAGGGCGAGTTTTTCGTCCACGGCGCGGAATGTTTCCTTCTTGAGAAAAGGCTGGTACGTCCTGTCCAGACCGGTCAGCCCAAGGGGCGAAAGAATTTTGAAAAAATAGTCGATCCGGTACTCTTTTTGGGAGGCCTTGGCGCCGGGGACGGCTTCGGTCAGGAAGACGCCCCGCCCCTCCGTATCGTATCCCAGGCGCGTTTTGGCCCCGGACAAAAACGTCATGAAGGCGCTCCGGAAGGAATTGGGGAACACCACGCCCAGGTCGAACTGGTATTTCTTCAGCCCCTGGGCAAAGCGGACCTGCTCCCAGAAACCGCTGTTTTCCGCCCTGGGGATTTCGATGACGGTATCTACCGCGGGATGGTCCGAAAGGATTTCCGTCGCCGGGACCCGCGCCGCGGCGGTGATCCGCGCTTCGGGATAATGGGCGCGCAACGCCTGGACGCTTGGGATCGCCAGCGCGACGTCCCCGATCCAATTGGGCATCCACAGCAAAATATGTCCGAATTTAATGTCCCGCAAGGAAGCTGGAGCGGGCGTCGAGGAAGTCATATGAAAGCCGGAAGAAAGCTTCGATTCGGATTGCCGCCGGGTCCCGCCGGGCGTTTCTGATATCGCGGGGCTAGGGAACGCGGCGGATATCGGCCCCCAAAGCCGACAGTTTTCTTTCCATGGACGCATAGCCGCGGTCGATGTGGTAGACGCGCGAAATCGAGGACTCTCCATTCGCGGCCAGCGCCGCCAGGACCAGGGACGCGCTCGCCCGGAGATCGGTTGCCATTACGGGGGCGCCGCTCAGTTCCTTTGTCCCCGTCACGATGGCGGTATTCCCCCGCACGGCGATGCCGGCCCCCATCCTGCGCAGTTCCGCGACGTGCATGAAACGGTTTTCGAAAACCGATTCGGTGACGATGCTCTGCCCCTCGGCGACGGTCATGAGCGCCATCATCTGCGCCTGGATATCGGTGGCGAACCCGGGGTAGGGGGAGGTCTGGACGTTGACGGCCTTCAGTTTCCCGTTACGGGAGACTTTCAGGACCGGGCCGTTTTCCTCGACCGTCGCCCCGGCCTCGCGCAACTTGAGGATCAGGGCCTCGACGTGGTGAGGGATGCAATTGCCGATCTCCACCGCGCCGCCGGTGATGATTCCGGCGATCATGTAAGTGGCGGTTTCGATGCGGTCGGGAAAAATTTTGCAGGACAAGGGCCGTAGCGAACTCACGCCCTGGATAACGATCGCGTCGGTCCCCGCGCCCTCGATTTTCGCGCCCGCGCGGTTCAGGACGTCGGCCAGGAAGACCACTTCCGGCTCCCTGGCGGCGTTCTCGAGGACGGTTTCCCCATCGGCCAGGGTTGCGGCCATCATCAGGTTCGCCGTTCCCGTCACGCTGACGGTGTCGAAGTAATAGCGCGTCCCCCGGAGTTTGTCCGCGAAGGCGTGGATGTATCCCCCATCGAGCCGGATATCGGCGCCCATCGCCTTCAGGCCCTTGATGTGCAGGTCGATGGGCCGCGCCCCGATGGCGCATCCGCCGGGAAGCGACACCCTGGCGGCGCCCAGACGGGCCAGTAATGGACCCAATACGAGGCACGACGCGCGCATGGTGCGGACCAGGTCGTAAGGCGCCTCGATGTTGTCGACGCGGGAAGTATCGAGGACCAAACGTCCGTCCTCGAAAACCTCGATGGCGGCGCCCAGCTCGACGATGAGGTGTATCATCGTGGCGACGTCGCGCACCTGCGGGACCTCCAGGACCTCGTTCCTGCCGGACGTCAGGAGGGTGGCCGCCAGAATCGGCAGTACGGCGTTCTTGGCGCCGCTGATGTCCACCCGGCCGCGAAGGGGTTTGCCCCCGTTGATGACGATCTTATCCATGGTTTTTCTTCCGGGCGAGGACCACGCGGTCCCTGCCGCTGTAATCTTGAAAGACGCGGGGACCATCGTAGTTTCCGTCGCGCTCGATCAGGCAACCGACGTCCAGGGCCTGGTCCATGCCGATCTCCAGGACCAGGGACCCGCCGTTCTCCAGGCGCCGGGCCGCCTCCGGCACGATGCGTTTGTATAATTCCAGCCCGTCCTTCCCGCCGTCCAGGGCCAGCCGGGGCTCGTAGTCCTTCACGTCGGACATCAAAGCCTTGAGGTCCTCCGAAGCGATATACGGCGGGTTGGAAAGAATGTAATCGAACCGCTCTCCCGGATCCAGGTTTTCAAAAAGGTCGCACTGGAGGAATCGGATGCGGTCGTAAACCCCGTGGGCCTTGCTGTTCTTTTCCGCGACCGCGAGGGCCGAGGGGGAGATGTCCGCGGCGGTCACCCGGCAGTCGGGCAATTCCCGCGCAACGGCCACCGCGATGTTTCCCGAACCCGTCCCGATATCCAGGATACGCGCCCGCGCCGGCGAATCGCGGCGGCAGGTTTCCAAAAACTTCTCGACGAGGACCTCGGTTTCGGGACGCGGAGCCAATACCGCGGAGTTTATGAGGAATTCCAGGGACCAGAACTCGCGCCGCCCCAGGATATGGGAGATGGGTTCCCGGCGCATCCGCCGCCGGAGGAGGCTCTGGTGCTCTCCCAGCTCCGTCCTGGTTATGGGGCGGTCGGGTTCAAGGTAAATGTCCTGTCTGCGGCCCTGGATGGCGTGGGCCAGCAGTATTTCCGCCTCCAACCGGGGCGAACCGACCCCGGCTTTCATCAGCCGTTCCGCCGACCAGGCCAGGATTTTACTCGAGGTCCAATTCATCATGTCCGATTTTGAGTCGAGGTTCAGACCGGGGCGCTCTCCTTGAGGCCCGCGGCCTTTGGTCCCTCGTCCTTTTTCAATGCTTCCGTCTGGTAGTGCACGATCAACTTGTCGACGATCTCGTCGATATCGCCCTCCAGGACCTGGGAGAGCCTGTGCAACGTCAGCCCGATCCGGTGGTCGGTCACGCGTTCCTGGGGGAAGTTGTAGGTGCGTATCCGCTCGCTCCGGTCGCCGCTCCCGACTTGTTGCTTGCGGTCGCGGGCCATCTCCTCCTGCTGTTTCCGCTCCTGTTCGTCGTAGAGCCTGGCGCGCAGGACCTTGAGGGCCTTGTCCTTGTTCTTGTGTTGCGATTTCTCGTCCTGGCAGGTCACGACCAGGCCGGTGGGGACGTGCGTCACGCGGACCGCCGAGTCGGTGGTGTTGACGCTCTGCCCGCCGGGACCCGACGAGCGGTAGACGTCGATCTTCAAGTCCGCCGGATTGATTTTGATGTCGATCTCTTCCGCCTCCGGCAGGATCGCCACGGTCACGGCGGAGGTGTGGATCCGCCCCTGGGTTTCCGTTTCCGGGACCCGCTGGACGCGATGGGCGCCGCTCTCGTATTTCAGTTTGCTGTAAACCCCTTTTCCCTGGATGCTCAGGATCGCTTCCTTGAAACCGCCCTTGCCGGTGACGCTGGTACTCAGCATCTCGACCCTCCATTTTTTGGAATCCGCGTAACGGAGGTACATCCTGCACAAATCGGAGCCGAAGAGGGCGGCTTCCTCCCCGCCGGTCCCCGCCCGGATTTCCATGATCACGCTTTTGTCGTCGCGGGGGTCCTTGGGCAGGAGCAGGACTTTCAGGCGCTCGACCGCTTCTTCCTTTTTCGTTTTCAACCCGGCGGCTTCCTCGCGGGCGAGGACGGCCATTTCCGGGTCTTTTTCCTCCCGGAGGATTTTTTCGCAGTCTTCCAGTTGGCGCGAGATCTTTTTGTATTCCTTGAATTCGGCGACCACCGGGGCGATTTCCGCCTGTTCGCGGGCGTACTTCTGGAATTCGGATTGCTGGGCGATGATTTTGGGGTCGCTCAACAATCCGTTCAACTCCTCGGACCGTTTTTCGAAAGCTTCAAGTTTGTCGAACATAGAAAAAGCCGACGCTGGGGGAGGGGCTGACTTCCAGTTTCAGGAGAATGGCCGGGGCTCCGGAGGGGACGGGCCGATCCGGATTGCCCTCGATGACGACGCTTGTTTGCCATCCGGGCCAAGCCCATTGGGTCCAGCGGCGCGCTGGACGGGGAAAGGAGACGCTATTGGGGGGCGGCGGCTTCCTCGGGGGCGGCCTGCTTTTTGGCGTATTTGCGCTGGAACTTCTCGATGCGTCCGGCGGTATCGACCAACTTTTGCTTTCCGGTAAAGAACGGATGGCAGTTGGAGCAGATTTCCACATGGATCTCCGTCTTGGTGGAGCGCGTTTTCACCTCGCTACCGCACGCGCACTTGATGGTCGCTTCCACATATTTTGGATGAATTCCCTCTTTCATTTCTCCTCCGGCTACGAGTTCATCGTGGACAGGAACTCGGAATTGGTTTTGGTTTCCTTCATCTTTTGCAACAGCAAGTCCATGCTATCATGTATCCCCATGGGGAGCAAAACTTTTCTCAGCAACCAGATGCGTTGCAGGTCTTCCTTGGGCAGTAGGAGCTCTTCCTTCCGGGTCCCGGAACGGTTGATGTCGATGGACGGGAACGTGCGTTTGTCCGCCAGTTTCCGGTCGAGCACGATTTCCAGGTTGCCGGTGCCCTTGAACTCCTCGAAGATGACGTCGTCCATCCGGCTTCCCGTGTCGATGAGGGCCGTGGCGATGATCGTCAGACTGCCGCCTTCCTCCAGGTTGCGCGCCGCGCCGAAGAACCGCTTGGGCCTCTGCAGGGCGTTGGAGTCGACGCCGCCGGAGAGCACTTTTCCGCTCGGGGGCACGATGGCGTTGTAGGCGCGCGCCAGACGCGTGATGCTGTCCAGCAGGATCACCACGTCCTTCTTGTGCTCCACCAGGCGCTTGGCCTTCTCGATCACCATCTCCGCCACCTGCACGTGCCTCTGCGCCGGCTCGTCGAACGTGGAGCTGATGACCTCGCCCCGGACCGACCGTTGCATGTCGGTCACTTCCTCGGGGCGCTCGTCGATCAGCAGGACGATGAGCGCGACTTCCGGAAAGT
>JACQQK010000090.1 GCA_016207065.1 Nitrospinota bacterium | reverse complement strand
TGCAGTTGAACGTGGTTTCCGATTTCACCTATACCGTCGAGACCATCATCAGCGCGGGCAAAAAGAACCTGGCGATAACGCACGTCCCCGTGAGGACCATCCCGATAATGCGAGAGTCGCGGCTGTTCACCAACATCCGATACTATCTCCTGCGGTCGATCGTGACCATTATAAAAATCTATTCGATGTACAAGCCGCTCAAGGTGTTCGCCCTTGTGGGCGGGACCTCTTTTCTGCTCGGGTTTGCCATCGGGTGCCGGTATCTGTACTTCTTTTTGATAAACAAAACCGCGGGACACGTGCAATCCCTCATCCTGGCCGCGATACTCCTGATCGTCGGCTTCCAGATCGTCATGATGGGGATCGTCGCCGAATTGATCGCCATCAACCGCCAACTCCTGGAAGATATCCAGCAACGGGTCAAGAAGTCCGAATTCGACCTTTCAAAATCGAGTTCCGGGGAAGAGCGGAGAAAATAAGCGTCCAGCGCCCCAGCGGCTAATTAAGGCCGTACGTGGCGGGGTAATGCAACGGTTTGTTCAAATAGTAGCCGTGGCGAAGGTAGGCGGAATAAAAATGGACAATACCATTTTTAAACGTGGAAAACCGGGTGTGGCCGCCCCGTCCTAAAGCGTATCCCAGGAAAATAAAATACCTGACTATCCGGTTTGGCATCATTATGTAAAATCGGGGCCTTTCGGCCGCCTATTTGCGGAATATCCAGAACAGAAACGTCAGCAGGGCGCTGACTAGAATACAAGTCGCGACGGGAAAATAAAACTGAAAATTTTCCCGCCGGACGGCGATGTCCTCCGGCAACCGCCCCAACCCCAGCTTGCCCAGCCAGGGCCAGAGGACGCCCGCCAGGACCAGCGCCCTCCCCAGGGCGATCAGTACGCGTTGGGTCATAAGATTTTCAGAAAGGTTTGCTACGGGGAGCGCTAAATAGATAACGTTTCAAATCCCCCTCGGTCCCCCTTTATAAAATCCCCCCCACTCCCTTTGACAAAGGGGGAGTAAGGGGGAAGGGAAGATCCCCCCTTTAATAAAGGGGGGGGCTGGGGGGATTTTGTCCAAAGGGGGGTTGCCCCTTTTTCCACCGGAATACAACTCATCGCGGAAGGGTGACGATGAAGGTCGTTCCCTCGCCAAACCGGCTTTTTACTTCGATGTCGCCGCGGTGTTTCTTGACGATCCCATAGCTCACCGACAATCCCAAGCCCGTGCCCTTGGCCCCCGGCTTGGTCGTGAAAAACGGATCGAAGATGAACGGCAACGCGTCCGGCGGGACGCCCGTCCCCGTGTCCTCAACGATCAGCCGGACGACCGTATCGGTCGCTTCCGTGGTCACGGAGATTTTCCCGCCCCCGTCGGGGATCGCCTCCTCGGCGTTCTGCAACAAATTCAACACCACCTGCTTGAGTTGGTCCTCCACCCCCTTGATCGTCGGTAGATTGGGGTCGTAGTTCTTGACCGTCTGTATTTTACGCGACAGGAATTTCTTCTGGTTCAGAAAGATCATGTCGTCGACCAACGCGTTCAGGTCCAGGAGGACCGCGATCCCCGCCGACGGGCGGTAGAACCCGCGCAGTTTCTGGATCATTTCCGACATGCGGTTGCATTCCTTGATGCCCAGTTTCGTCAGGCTCCTGATGCCCTCGCTCAACGAGGCCTCTTCATGGACCTGCTCCAAAACGCCCCGCACGCCGTGCACGGGACTGCTGAACTCGTGGACGATCGAACTGATCAACTTGCCAAGCGCGGAGAGCTTCTCGGCGTGCAACAACTGTTCCTGGGACTTTCTCAGCGTCTCCTCGCCCCTGCGCCGTTCCGCGATTTCCCTCTTCAACCGTTCGTTGGTCCGTTCCAGTTCCGAAACGTGGTCGCTCAGCCGTTTCTGTTGCAACCGGTTCTCCAGGGCAACCGCCACCGAGTTGGCGAAGTTGACGACAAACGGCCGGTACCGCTCGAATGGACCGTCGCCTTCCGTCGCGACCAGCAAATAACCATAACTTCTAGCGGCGGTATCGAGAGGAAAGACCGCAAACCCGTCCTGCTTTTCCAGCTTGCATTTCCCCCGGGACCGGCCGATATCGTCCAGACCCCTTCCGGACCCGGCGCAGTCCTTGCATTCTTGCAGACCGAGATCGGCCTCCGGCTCCGCGAGCAAACGCAAACACACTCCGGCCCTGCCGACTCCCGGCAAGGCGCGGAGAACTTCCTTCACGAACTCGGCCAGCCGCCGTTCGGAAAAGAAGACGCACAACATGTTCTGCGCCGCCAGGATCTGGCTGAGGACTCGCGTTTCCTCCGCGGACGAATCGTCCATCCTTACGCTTTCGTCACCGTGTGTTGCCGGCATAGGTCTTGAAAAACTCCCTCGGTTCCTGGTAATAGGGGTTGCGGACCACCTGCCCATGGACGATCATCATGGGATGGACTTTCAGGATGTTGAGGATCGTCGCGCCGTCGAAGAGGTTGGCGTTGTACTGACATATGGGGGTGAGGGGATGCGTGACGATCAGGTCGTTGATCAGCGCCTCGTACTCCACAAGACGGTCCGATCCGGGGATGCCTTTCAGCGCCCAAGACATCTCGCCGCTGGCGCGTGCGTTGCCGTATCCCTCCTCCACGGCCGAATCGTAAAAACCGCGTAGAGTGTCGAGCATCTCGCCGGGCACGAACCGGCCTTTCGGACAGTAAACGTCCCTCGCGGTCCGCACGTCCAATTTGGCCCCGTCGCTCCGCGCGGCGCCCGCGCTCATGTGACCCAGCAATGCCTTCTTGATCTCGTCTGGCGGCGCCGCGTCCGCGAAATATCCGACCTTTTCGTTATTGAGGATCCCCGCCTCCAGAAACTTGGCGATCGACTCCAACCGCTCCGCATCGTCGCTGTACACCAGGCACATGTGCGTCCCCGCCGGGAACGTTTCCCCTGTAAAACCCATGGGGACCGCTGTTTGCGTTTTAATCATGACCGCGCCCTCCATCAAAGCCGAAACCGGCAAAAGACAAACAATTACATCAATTATCAATATAAGACTTTTACGGCAAAACGCCATTATTTAATGCAACAGGAAGGAGGGTTACAGACGGGGTAAGAAGGCTAGAAGCGGCTTCATAAGCATAAATGACCTTTTGGAGCGCAACGCGTCCCCGCGTTGCCGCAAAGCCGGGAGGCTTAGCGCTCCATAAAAAAACAACTTATGAAATCGCTTCTAAACAGATGACATTTCAAATCCCGTTCACGCCATGATCAGTAACCAATTGAAATATCATGAATATACAGCAAAGAGCGGTTTTCCCCGCGCGGGTTTCCTATTCAGCGCCGCCAGGCGTGGAATTTTTGCAGAAAGCTCAGGAGACCCGCCGGGGCGTGCGCTTTTTTCCAGACCCCCGCCGCGTACTTGTTGGCCTCGGCCATCGTCGGGTAAACGTGGATGGTCCCCAGAATCTTGTTCAAACCCAGCCCATGCCTCATGGCCAGGACGTATTCGGCGATCAAGTCCCCGGCGTGATACCCCATGATCGTCACGCCCAGAATCCGGTCCTTGCCGGGTTCCGTCAGAACTTTTACGGCGCCCTCGGCCTCGCTGTCGGCGATGGCGCGGTCGAGGTCGTCCAACCCGTAGCGCGCCACCTCGTAGGGGATGCCCTGCTCCCTGGCGTCCTTTTCGTTGAGCCCCACGCGCGCCACCTCGGGGTCGGTGAACGTGCACCAGGGCATGGCCCGGTAATCGACCTTGAACGTCTTGAACGGGCCGAACAGCGCGTTGACCGCGCAATACCAGGCCTGGTGGGCGGCCGAATGCGTGAACTGGAAAGGCCCGGCCACGTCGCCGCAAGCGAAGATGTTCTTGACGCTGGTCCGCAAACGCTCGTCCACCTGGACGGCGCCGCGCGGGCCAAGCTTCACGCCGGCCTCCTCCAACCCGAACCCCTTGACGTTCGGCGTCCGCCCCGCGGCCAGCAACAACTGGTCGAACTCCAGCTTGTGTATACCGTCCGGCCCTTCCGCCGCCATGAACGATTTTCCGTTTTCGACAACGACTTCCTTGCACCGGGTATTGACGCGGATGTCCACCCCCTCCTTGATCAACCTCTGACGGAGAGCCGCGCGGACCTCGTCGTCCTCGCGGATGAGGATATCGGACATCATTTCCACGACGGTCACCTGACTGCCGAACCGGGCGAAACATTGGGCGATCTCGCACCCGATCGGCCCGCCGCCGGCGATGACCAGCTTTTGCGGCAGGACGCGGAGGTCCCAGATCGTGTCGGTGGTCAGGTAGCGGACCTTGTCCAATCCATCGATGGGAGGGACAGCGGGCCGCGCCCCCGTGGCGACGATGATGTTGTTCGCCGTCAATACCCTGTCGTTGACCTTCACTTCATGAGGCGAAAGGATTTGGGCCGCGCCCTGGAAGCAGTCTACGCCCAGGTTTTGGTAGCGCTCGACGCTGTCGTGCGGCGCCACCGTGCCAATCACCCGTTGCACCCGCCCCATGATCTCGGCGAAGTCGAACGACGCCTCCGCGTGGCGGATGCCGTACTCCTTGTGCCTCCGGATGTACGACAGGATCTTCGCGCTCCGGATGAGCGCCTTGCTCGGCACGCACCCCGTGTTCAGACAGTCGCCGCCCATGCGATGTTTCTCGACCAGCGCGACCTTGGCCTTGACCGCGGAGCAGATGTAGGCCGACACCAGCCCCGCCGACCCCGCGCCGATCACGACGACGTTGTAATCCTTTTTAGCCATGGCATGTCCCTTCAAGGTAAAAAATGTGGACTGTTTATCTTACGTTAAAGTCGCCCGGAAGGGAAAATACTTACAGCGGAGCTTCATGATGAATAAAACTTCCCTCTCGTCAAGGAAGAGGGCGCTGGCGAAGCTTTGGCCATCGGCGTTCATCCGTGTCCATCGGTGGTTATGAATCCCCCCATCCCCCTTTACAAGGGGGGGTATCAATCGAGGATCTCGCCGCCGTGGATCCGGCGGCGGACTTTGCCTCTATCCAAGGGATGGTCCCAGCCGGGCAGGATGGTCCCGTCCACAGAATAAGGCCCGATCTTGCTCCACGTCCCCGGGAGCGGTTCCGTGACGTATTCCATCCTCAAAATGGCCTTGGGGTTTTTGTATCCGTATTTGAAGGGAACGACGGCGCGCAGGGGGAACCCATGCTCGTGCGTCAGGGGCTCGCCGTCCATGGCGTAGGCCAGCAGAGCGCGGCCGTTGTTCAGGCTTTCGCGGTCGAGATACTCCACATAGTCGTCGCCGCAATGGAATACGACGCCGACCGCCGAGGGGAGCGGGCGGACGAGTTTTTCCAGTTCCGGGACGCGAAATCCCCGCCACTCGGCCTTGGCCGACCAGCACTCGACGCATTTGAGGCGCGAGGTCTGGGTTACCGCGGGCAGGGCTTTCAGTTCCTCGAGACCGAACCGGCGCGGCGCCTCGCACAGCCCGCCCACGTCCAGCGCCCACGTCTCGGCGCGGATGCGGCGCAGGGATCTCCAGTAATTGACATAGAATTTCTCGTATCTCCCCGCGCGCGTCTTGCCGACGAAATCCGCTCCGGAAAAATCCCCGGCGCCAGCCCAGGCCCGGACGGGCGATTTGAACCATCCTACAGCCAGGGCGCCCACGGCCGAAATCAGGCGGGCCAGAAAATCTCTTCTGCGTATCAATCCGAACGGGCGCATCGGAACCCCATGAAGGGAAAGCGTCGATCGGGAACGGCGAAAATTTTTTCAAACGCCCTGGCGTGTTCGTAATCCAGGTGCAGGTTCCACAGCCCGCCGCGCGCGATTTTTTTGCCGTCCCTATTAGCGTCGGCGGTCCACTCCCAGACCGACCCGGCCATGCCGCGCGCCCCGTAAGGCGAGACGTCGTATTTCTGGAACCCAACGCGCCGCGTGACGAGCCCGGAAAAGTACGGGTGCGGCGGGTTTTTCGGCGCCTGGTTCCCCCAGGGGTAGATCCCGCCATCGGTCCCGCGCGCGGCCTTTTCCCACTCCGCCTCCGTCGGCAGGCGCTTGCCGGTCTGTTCGCAATATTCCCGCGCTTCGTCCCAGGTCATCCCCGTCGCCGGATGAAAGTCCAACCCCGCCGGATAAGCGTGGCGCGGGAACCGGGCGGCGAATTCCGCGTTGCTCGTTTCGTCGCTGTCGATGTAAAACCGCTCAAGAGTCAGTTCGCGCCGGGGCGCCGCGTCCGGGTCGGCGTCGTCGCCCATGACGAACGGCCCCGCCGGGACCTCGACCGCGTCCGAGGCGTGGGCAGGAATCGACGGAAAACAAGCCAGATTCAAAACCAGGATGGCCGGGAACAGACCTTTCATGCTCCAATTATAATAAATAGCGCTTCCAACGGACAGGCGAAACTCAGATATTCACAACAAAGTAAATATAATTTGTTTATCATTTACACAATAATAATAATTTGTTATTATAGTCTCACTTAAACTATCAGGAGGATAAAAATGAAAGCGCGGCAATGGGTTTTGACAAAGGAACATATAAATGAAACGAGTTTTGAAAGCAGGGATTCATTCTCTTACCCTTGAGCAAGTCGAAGAATTGTTTTGTTCCAATGGTCACAGGAAAAAACTTTTCAATAGGGCCGTTAGAGGGATTAAAAACCTGATATCGGCCGGGGTCGAGGAGATTTATATCGATGGGAGTTTTGTCAGCGACAAGGAATTCCCAGAAGACATAGACGGCTGTTGGATGCCGAACTCAGCGGTTGATTCCAAAAAGATCGATCCCGTCCTATTGGATTTTTCCAATAGCCGGGAGAAGATGAAAACGAAATACGGCGTCGATTTTTTTTCCGCGAACATAATAGAAAGCGGAAGCGGCAAGCCGTTTTTGGAGTTTTTTCAAACCGACCGCGACGGCAAGCGAAAAGGCATTATAAAAATCAAACTGGAATAAGAAAATTGGAAGTTTGCGTGATTTATGATTAAAAACGAAAGACAATATAGGATTACCAAGTCGAAGTTAAAAGACCTGGAAAAATCCTTGAAGATATGCAAAGAGGGAACCTATCCCGACAAAATCATCCATAAGGCCATGGTCGAGGGAATTCAGTCCCAAATGGACGATCTGGAAGCGGAGATCCGGGATTATGAACGCCTGAAGGGTCAAAAAACTCCCCGGTTGAAAATTTCCTCCCTGAAGGAATTACCGGACATTCTGGTCCGGTCCCGGATCGCGCACGGCTACAACCAAAAGCAGTTCGCCAAAATGCTCGACATGCCGGAACAGCAGATACAAAGGTATGAGGCCGAAAATTACCGACGGGTGAGTTTTGAAACGCTGATGCGTATCTGTCAAAAGTTGAGAGTGGATATCGCCGAGGGATCTAAAGTAACAATCGAATATTAAGAACGAACTTGGCGGAGCATTCGCTTATTCCCACTCGATGGTGCTGGGGGGTTTGGAGCTGACATCGTAGACGACGCGGTTGACGCCCTTGACCTCGTTGATGATGCGGTTGGACATCCGGGCCAGCAGGTCGTAGGGGAGGCGGACCCAGTCGGCGGTCATGCCGTCGGCGCTGGACACGGCGCGGATGGCGATCACGTTTTCGTAGGTGCGGAAGTCGCCCATCACGCCCACCGTCTTGACGGGCAGGAGCACGGCGAAGGACTGCCAGATGTTGTTGTACAGGCCCGCGGCCTTCACTTCGTCGAGGATGATCTTGTCCGCCGCCCGCAAGATGTCCAATCCCTCGCGGGTCACCGGCCCGAGGATGCGGATCGCCAGCCCCGGACCGGGAAACGGCTGGCGGTTGACGATTTCCTCGGCCATGCCGAGTTCCTTTCCGAGAACGCGGACTTCGTCCTTGAACAGTTCGCGCAACGGCTCCACCAGTTTGAGGTCCATTTTTTCCGGCAGGCCGCCCACGTTGTGATGGGTCTTGATCGTCGCCGAGGGACCCTTGAACGAAACCGACTCGATCACGTCCGGGTAGAGCGTGCCCTGGGCGAGGAAGTCCAGTCCGCCCAGGTTCCGGGCCTCTTCCTCGAACACCTCGATGAATGTATTGCCGATGATCTTGCGTTTCTGTTCGGGGTCGGTCACGCCGTCCAACCTCGCCAGAAACCGTTCCGACGCGTCGACCACTTTCAGGTTGATACGGTAGTTCTTGCGGAAGGTCTGCTCCACTTTTTCGCGTTCGCCCGCGCGCAGGAGGCCGTTGTCGATGAAGATGCAGGTCAGCCGCTCGCCGATGGCGCGTTGCATCAACACCGCCACCACGGAGGAATCGACCCCGCCGCTCAAGGCGCAGATCGCCCGGCCCTCCTCGCCGAGCCGGTCGCGGATATCGCCGATGGCGTAATCGGCGAACCAACCCACCTCCCAGAACTGGCCGCATCCGCAGATGTCGTAGAGGAAGTTCTGCAGGATGAGTTTGCCCTCCGCCGTATGCGCCACCTCGGGATGGAACTGGATGGCGTAAATCCGGGCGATGGGGTCCTCGATCGCGGCGATGGGCGAGTTCTCCGTGAAGGCGGTGGCCTTGAACCCCGCCGGGACCTTGTTGATCCGGTCGCCGTGGCTCATCCACACCGCTGAGTTGTTCCTCACGTTTTGGAACAGCCGGGAGTATTCGCGGATCATCAACTGGGCCCGGCCGTATTCCCTGTGCGGCGACGGGTCCACGGCCCCGCCGAGCTGGTGGGCGATCAATTGCATGCCGTAACAAATCCCGAGGATGGGGATCCGCAGGTCGAAAAGCCCCGGCGGGCAGAGGGGCGCGTCCGGTTCGTGGACGCTGGCCGGGCCTCCCGAAAGGATGATACCCCGGGGATGGTATTTGATGATCTGGTCGATGTCCACCGTGCACGGGTGGATTTCGCAGTAGACCTTGCACTCCCGCACTTTCCGCGCGATGTTCTGCGTGTACTGCGAACCGTAATCCAGGATCAGGATCTTTTGCTTGTGTAAGTCTTCGGCGGTCATGAAATGAGATGGGCGTCCGGCGGTAGCCAGGGGTCCGCCGCGGTTTTTATTCGACCTGGTAATTGGGAGCTTCCTTGGTGACGATCACGTCGTGGACATGGCTTTCACGCAGGCCGGACGCGGTTATTTTGATGAACCGGGTTTTCTTCCTCAATTCCTCTATGTTGGAGCAACCGCAGTAACCCATCCCGGCGCGCAGACCGCCCAGCAGTTGATGGACGGTGAAGGAGAGATAACCCCGGTAGGGAATGCGGGCCTCCACGCCTTCCGGGACCAGCTTGCTTTCCGAAAGCTCGAGTTCCTGGAAATAGCGGTCGCTACCGCCCTTGGACATGGCGCCGATGGAGCCCATCCCGCGGTATTCCTTGTAGCTCCTGCCTTGATAGAGGATTTTTTCGCCGGGACTCTCGTCGGTCCCCGCGAACAACGAGCCGATCATGACGGCATGGGCTCCGGCGGCAATGGCCTTGGTAACGTCGCCCGAGTGCTTGATGCCGCCGTCGGAAATGACGGGGACCCCGAATTTCTGGGCCGCCTTGGAGCAATTGGCGACCGCCGACATCTGCGGCACGCCGACGCCGGTCACGATGCGGGTCGTGCAGATCGACCCCGGGCCGATGCCCACCTTCACCGCGTCGGCCCCGGCTTTGATCAAATCGACGGTCCCTTCGGCCGTGGCCACGTTACCGCCGATGACCTGTAACTTGGGGAAGGCTTTTTTAATCTCCAGGACGGCGCGCAGGACGCGTTCCGAATGCCCGTGGGCGCTGTCCACCACGAGCGCATCGAGGCCCACGTTGATCAACGACTGGATGTGCTCCATGTAGTCCTGGGACACGCCCAGGGCCGCGCCCACCAGCAGGCGTCCCTTGCCGTCCTTGGCCGCGTTCGGAAACTGCCCGGCCTTCTCGATGTCCTTGATCGTGATCAGCCCTTTCAAGTTGCCCTTGCCGTCCACCACCGGGAGCTTCTCGATCCGGTTGTCGTGCAGGAGGCGTTTGGATTTCTCCAAGGTCGTCCCCTCGGGGATGGTGACCAGGTTCTCCTTGGTCATCAACTCCGACACGGTTTTATCCAGGTCGGTCTCGAACCGCAGGTCGCGGTTGGTGAGGATACCCACCAGCTTCCCCTTTTTGGTGATGGGGATGCCGGTGATTTTGTATTTATCCATCTTCTCCAGGGCCTGGCGGATCTTTTGGTCCGGCTCCATGGTTATGGGGTCGGGGATCATGGCGCTGACCGCCCGCTTGACCTTGTCCACCATTTTACGCTGAAGCTCGGGCGGAACATTTCTATGGATGATGCCGATGCCGCCTTCCTGCGCCAGGGCAATGGCCAGCGCGCTTTCGGTGACCGTATCCATGGGCGCGCTGACCAGCGGGCAGTTCAGCCGTATCTTGCGCGTCAACTGGGTCTCGATGTTCACCTCCGTGGGCAACACCTTGGAACGCGCGGGCAACAACAAAACATCGTCAAACGTTAAATAGGTTTCGATTTTTTCAGGGTCCAGCATGGATTGTTTTTACGAGGGATTTTAATAACCCCAACAAAATAAAGGGTTAGTTGTCGAATAGAAAATAAAAAAAGCGATTTTAGCACGGCTTGGGAAAGTATTTGCAGGTAAATTTTAATTTTCTCGAATTTGGAGACATCAAAAGCGCAACAATCGACTATAATCGACTACATGCTCGAAAAAAATCCGCTTGGTCTCCTTACATTATTAGTGACTGCCTTTCTTGCGGTGGGCCCGTCGGCTGGACAAGCCAAGGACCATGTTTCCGGCGCCGCCAGCAACAAGCAGGCCCACGTCTCGGGCGCGGGGGACAGTAAGCCCGGCCATGTTTCGGGCGGCGCCAGCGGAGGCGCCAGGAACCATATCTCCGGCTCCACCGTCGAAAACAAAGAGCCGGGGACGATCTACCCCCCCCTGGTCAACCGGGAGGAATGGGCGGGGACTTATTTCAAGGGAAAGAAGCTGGGGTTTTCCCATTGGCGCGTGCACATTTCCGGCAACAGCGTCACGGTGAATTCCAAAACCTACATGCGCCTGCAGAGCCCCGAAGGCGACCAGATCACCTCGTTCGCCCAGGAAACGCAACTCTCGCCGGACCTGCGCCTTCAAGGTTTCTCCCTTCTCCAGGAAGTTACCGGCCACCGGCAGAAGGTAGAGGCGCGCGTAAAAAACGGCCGATTGGTTTACGGGGTTTCCACCCTTGGATACGACAAGGAAAAAACCATCCCCTTGTCTCCAGGACTGGCTCCGTCGTCCACCTATTTATTAAACATCCTCAAAAACGGGTTGAAGGTGGGCGCCAGGGGGACGATCCCCCTCTTCGTGGAGCCTTTTCAAATGCTGTCCACGCTGGAGTACCGGATTTTGCGGCGGGAAAAGATTTCCCTCGACGGCCATCCGGCGGAGGCCTTTGTCATCTCGCAAAAAACGAGCGGGATCGAATCCACCCTCTGGGTCCTGGAGGACGGAAGCGTGGTCCGGGAATTGACCAACCAGGGATTCGAATCCCGAAAGGAATCCAAGGAAGCCGCCCAATCCTTCAAGGAGGGGGCCATCTCGGTCAGTAGCTTCATCACCCTCAGCCTGGTGAAAGCGCAACGGGAAATCGACAACCCCCAGTCGCGGCGCAAGATCAAACTGAAGTTTTCCCAGTTGAAAAACCCGGAAACGATCCCCAGGGACCGCCGGCAAACGCCGCTCAAGACGGAGCGCCATGAGGACCTGTCTTACAGCGCCGTTTTGATGGTCGAATCGGAACCGCCCATGTCCCTTCGCCCGGCCTCTTTGCCGGTGGACAAGGTCGAGGACCCGCAATTGCTGGAGGACTCCGCGGAAATCCAATCCAAGAACCCCTTGATACGGGCCCTGTCGCAACAATTGGTCAGAGGCAATCCCAACTCCTGGCAGGCCGCTTTGCGCATCAACCGCTGGGTATACCAGAACCTGGACAAGGCGCTGGTCGATACCTTCACCGCCCTGGACGCCCTGCGGGAGCGGCGCGGTGAATGCCAGAGCCATACCAACCTGTTCACCGCCCTGGCCCGGGCCGCCGGGATTCCCACGCGCGTGGTCAACGGATTGGTATATTCCCCCGAGTACAAAGGGTTCCTGTACCATGCCTGGCCCGAAGTGTACGTGGGCGAGTGGCGGGCCCTCGACCCCACGTTCGGCCAGGATATCGTGGACGCCACGCATATCAAACTTTCCGTGGGCGATACCGCCGCGCAATTCAAGCTAATGGAATTCATCGGCCAACTGAGCGTCGAACTTATTGAATAATAAAGTATTTTACGCGTTGCAACGGACCGGGGGATAACTCCGGTTTCTCACTCCCCCGCTCCCCCTTCAGCAACTGGGTTGCCTGTCCAGGGGGAGGAGTTGGACGCCCTTGCTCGGCCCGCGAAGATTTTCCATCTCCGTTTTCCGGTCTTTCAGCGCCGTTCCGTTCAAAATCCCGTTCCGGCGGCAACGAAAATCCTTTGAAATTTTAGCGGTTAAAATGCCAGAAAAATTTTCTATTTTGTCAACAGATATATCCTCCCGGCGGGAGGACAAAATGTATTGACAACCCCACATGTAGTGTATATCTTATTATTAGCTACTAAATATAG
>JACQQK010000088.1 GCA_016207065.1 Nitrospinota bacterium | reverse complement strand
TGATCAAAATGTGGTGGAAAAAGTATTACGGCTCGCCCTAAAATGTAATATCATGCTGGCGTCAATTCCCATCGCCGAGCGGCCAAGCAAACGACGCATGGAAGCGCTTCGAGTTTTAAAAACGAGGCTTGCCGCTCTGTTGGGGACGGAAAATACCCAGCGCAAAAAGCGCTTTTGTTTTGTCCCCCCTTGCAAAGGGGGATAGGGGGATTTGAAACTTTCGTTCGCGCCAGCGTGCCGCTGGCCGGGCAGGCGCCCGGAGGCGACGCGGCGATGACGCTCCGCGATCGCCGGAACGCGATCTTCGCCTCAGCGCCGGGCAAACGCCCGGAGGCAACAGGCCATGCCCAAGCCGCCCTCAATGACGCTTGTTCGCCATCCGGGTCAAGCCCGTTGGATCCAACGTTCATGTTGGCTGGAGGCGGCATTGGCTCCAAGCCCAGCCTGGCCCCTACGGCGAGTAACGCGAATCCCCCCGGCCCCCTTTACAAGGGGGAGCGGTTCTATTCCGTTACTCATGCGATACCCGGGCGATCAAAGGATTCTTTTGTGAAACTGTCGGAGTTCCTCGAACAGCAGGCGAAAGCGAAAAAACAGGACGGCAAACCCGCCGCGCCGTCCGCCCGGACGGCGGTCTCTCACGCCCCGGAACCGTCGAAAAAGACCCTCAAGGTCCTGCGCGCGCGCGAAACCCCCAACCCCAACGCCTTGCAATACGTGCTCAACGCCCAGGCCCTGAGCTACGGCAACAAGTCCTACGCCTCGAAAGCCGATTGCGCCGGGGACGAAATGGGGACCGCCTTGTTCGACCTCAACGGCGTGATCAGCGTCTACGTCATGGACAACTTCGTGACCGTGACCAAGGCCGAGGAAACCGGTTGGTCGCCCCTGCGCGAACTGGCGTGGAAATGCATCGACAAGCACGTCAAGATATACTCCTCCGACGGCAAGCAGGACCTCGGCGAACTCGCGGGCGCCGATTACCGGGCGCTTTCCAGCGAAGAGAAATTGAAAGCCGTGGAAGCCGTCCTCAACCGCTCCATCCGTTCAAGCCTGGCGCGCGACGGCGGCGGCGTGGAACTCAAGGGCATCGAGGGAGACGATGTCCTGATCCATTACCAGGGCGCCTGCGGCAGTTGCCCCTCGTCCACGACCGGGACGCTGAAACACATCGAAAAACTCCTCCAGCAACAACTCCATCCCGACCTGAAAGTCAGATCCGTCTAGCGTTCCTAACTCTTGGTAGCTTGATTCCCAACACGGGCGGATGTCCCTGTCCAAACTACTTGAACCAAGGACTTATCCATAAATAATATTTGAAAAATCCGCGTCGAATTGGCATATTGTGTTTGGAGGTGCGATTATGCCCAAGACGTTATCATGGGAAGTGTCCGATGCATTCTGGAAAAAAGTGGAGCCCTTGATCCCCAAACCGGCAAGAAATCCCGCGAAGAAATACCGCCGGAAGCCCGGCGGCGGGCGCAAGCCCATGGAAGCCCGGCGAGTGTTTGAGGGGATGGTGTACGTTTTGCGCGCGGGTTGCCAATGGAAGGCCCTTCCCAAGGAGAAATTCGGGAGCCCCAGCGCCACGCACCGGTATTTCCGGGAGTGGGAGCAAGCCGGGGTGTTTTTGGAGATCTGGCGGGCCGGATTGGCCGAATACGACGAGTTGGAGGGGATCGCATGGCGTTGGCGGAGCGTTGACGGCGCGACGAACAAGGCTCCGCTGGCGCGCGAGGCAACGGGCGGCAATCCCGCGGACCGGGGGGAAAAAAGGGAGCAAGCGCCATCTTCTGGTGGACGAGCATGGTCTCCCGCTGTCGATAGTCGTGACCGGGGCCAACGCGCACGATGTGACGCAACTTAAAAAGGCGCTGGATGGAATCGTGGTGGAGAGACCCGCCGTGACCAGGAAGTCGCCCCAACATTTATGCGCGGACAAGGGTTACGCCGGTCAACCGGCATTGGACGGCATGCGGGCGAGAAGCTATACGCCCCATGTAAAACAACGCGGCGAGGAGATCGAGGAGAAAAAGAATGTCCCCGGATATCGCGCCAGGAGATGGGTGGTCGAGGCTTGCCATTCATGGTTCAACCGTTTCAGAAAAATCCTCGTCAGATACGAGAAAACCTTGTCGAGCTATATGGCGCTCATCCATCTGGCGGCGGCCATAATCTGCTTCCGAAAAACGGGAATTATTTATGGATAAGTCCTTAGTCGTCCCTGAAAAGTCGTTTTTTCGGGGAATTTGGGCAAACTGTTAGGCTACGGCGCTCGGTTTGCCGGTTGAAAAACGATTTTGAGGCGGTAGCCAAAAAGAAAAAATAGAAGCCGCGCTAGTAGCTTCCGGATGT
>JACQQK010000087.1 GCA_016207065.1 Nitrospinota bacterium | reverse complement strand
TTATGACCTTGCTTAAGATATTTCAACCGTTTTTTAACTATTCGGCCTTGATCGACGGGTCCTGGCGCTACAATATGTTGATGGCGGGCGCACCGCAAACGATTCCCTTGAACGTTTTAATATTCAAGGGCATCTCTAAAAATTGTATGTGCCTGATTCATCAGGCGCTCCAAAAGCCCAAAAAATAGGGCAACTACAACATTTTGTAAACGATAGGGCTTATGAAAAAGGCAATTTTTAGAGATGCCCTTAATTGTCTTTCCGTGTACCCATTCACGAATTTTAAGAATATTTTTGTGTCTCTATGCTCCTTATTGAGGACAGCCATTATTTTCTCCCGAGGGATAATTTGTTTTGAGCGCGGATACTCTCCAGAAAATAATTTCAAAACATTATAACTCCCCAAAAGAGAACACCCTTCATGAGTTCATTCCCAACTTTTTACTGAGAGCTAACGGCGCTTATGCGGCAACGGCTGACGCTCATTCTCCTGGGGACCGCCAGTCTGCTCCTCTACCTGGGCATGACGGCGCTTTCCCGCCAGTTCAACTGGGGCCAGGGGTACGCCGACCGCCCCATCCTGTCCTACCTCGCGCTTTACTTCGCCCTTTTCGGCCTGTACGCGGGCGCGGTCGCCTGGGTCGTGAGAAATCCGCGGGACCGTCCGTCGTTCTGGGTCATCCTGCTCCTGGGCCTTTTGTTCCGCGCCGTCATCCTGCCTTCGCAACAGATCCAGGAGGACGACGTCTACCGCTACTTGTGGGACGGCAAGGTCTTCGCCAACGGGATCAACCCGTACGAGTACGCCCCAAAACAGGCAACCGACTTCAAGCCGCTCAAGATCCGCGAGCCGGAGAAGTTCCTCCAGACCTACGGCGATCGCAACGTCCGCGACCTGGAGCGGCTCAACGAGCTGAAGTGGGAGAACGACACGGCCCTGCGGTTTTTCGAACGGATCAATCATCCGGCGGTCCCGACCATCTATCCGCCGCTGGCGCAGTTCGTCTTCCGGGCGGTCGCGCTGGTCCGCCCGGACAGCGTCACAGCCATGCGCCTGGCCTTTCTGGTTTTCGACCTCGCCGCCGTGACGTTCATCGTCCTGACCTTGAAAACCCTGGGGAAGGACCCCGGCCTGTGCCTGGTTTATTTCTGGTCGCCGCTCATCGTCAAGGAGACGTTCAACTCCACCCATCTCGACATCCTCGGCATCGCGTGTTTGTGCGGCTCCGTTTATTTTCTCGTGCGGAAGAGCTTTCTGCCCGCCCTGCTTCTATTGGCGTTGAGCGTGCTGGGAAAACTGTATCCGCTGGTCCTCCTGCCGCTGTACCTCAAGGAAATGCCGACGGAAAAATCCAGGACGGCGTATCCCATCTTGGGCGCCGCCGTGTTCCTGGGCACGGTCGCGGCGCTGTACGCGCCGTTTCTGGACATCGGCCGGAAGGCGTTCGAGGGGTTGCGGGCCTACACCGTCCACTGGGAAAACAACGACAGCCTGTTCGCCCTCCTGGTTTATTTCTTTGGCGACGTGTTGGGGCTCAAAAGCCTGGAAGGGTTTCCGCTCTCCACCAACCTGGCGACCTTCTTGAGCAAAGCCGCGGTCGCGGCGGTTTTATTGGGGACGCTGATCTACCTGTTGTCGTCCGGCCGCGCCGGAAAAGAGCGGCCGGATCCGTTCCCCACGCGGACGTTGAAGAATCTTTTCGTCATGATGGCCCTGGCGTTTCTTCTCAGCCCGGTGCAAAATCCGTGGTACCTGGGCTGGTCGGTCCCCTTCCTCTGCTTTTTCCCGCACCGGTCCTGGATTCTGCTGACGGGTCTGACGGGCTTGTACTATCTGGATTTCTATTTCGATTATCAGGAAATCCGCCCGTACTCCCTCTGGATACCGTGGTTTGAATACGCGCCATTCTACCTTCTGCTGGCGCTGGAAAACCGCGCAAGACTCAAGGAACTGTTCGCGCGCAAGGGCCGCCCGTCCGCGACCGGCGAGGGCCCGGCGAACTCCTAGGGAGGATGCGAACCGGCGGCAATTTTGTTCGCAATTCGAACGCTATTGAATTATGATAATGAGCGGCTGGAATACCTTGAATTCCGGCCCTGCCGAGGCTCCTGGAAAATCCGGACCGCGGCGTCAACAAGCGAGACCATGGCACATCATCACACCCACACTGCGAAAGCGTCGGATTTATTGAGGATGTTGAGGGGAGGCAAGAAACCCAACATCGACGGCGTCAGTTTCTCGGGGTTGGACTTGCGGGGGTACGACTTTGAAAAACTGACGCTCTCGCGATGCAATTTCCACAAAGCGTGTTTGACCGGCGCAAACCTGAGCGGGGCGTTTCTCGTCGAATCGGATTTCAGCGGGGCCGACCTGTCCAATTCCAATTTGCACGGCGCCATCCTGAAAAAAGCCAACCTTTCCGGGGCCAACCTTTCCGGGGCCAACCTTTCCGGGGCCAACCTTCAAGAAGCCGACTTGACCAAGGCCGACCTCTCGCGCGCCTCCCTGGGGCGCGCCAATCTGACCCTCGCCAAAATGACCCACGCCAACCTCAAGGAGGCGAGCCTGAGCTTCGCCGACCTGACGGACACCAACCTCCATTCCGCCGACATGCGCTCGGCCGTGTTGATCGGGACCAACCTGACCAACGCCGACCTCCGCAAGGCCAATCTGGAAGGGGCCTCGCATTCGAAGGCGCAATTTTCCGGGGCCAAGCTGGAAGGCGCCCTCGGCTATTCCGCTTAAGCCACTACCAAATGACTTTTTACCGAAAAAGCATGCCCTGAGCTTGCCAAAGGGACGTAAAGGTCGCCAAGAAGGAAAAAGCGGGGACTGATCTTCCCCTGGAATAGTGGACACGAGGAAAGTGATGTTTATAATCATTTTTGGAGGTGTCCGAATGGGAGAGAAGCGCAGGCAATATTCCAAGGGATTTAAAATTGAGGCTGTCCGTTTAATCGTTGAGGAAGGCAGGCGTATTTCGGAGTTGGCTCGCGAGCTTGGAGTCGGCGAGAACCTGCCGAGGAGTTGGAGGCGGAAGTCCGAGGAAGGCAAGATGGAGGCTTTCCCCGGGCATGGGCGGTTGAGCCCTGAAGACGGGGAGTTGCGTCGGCTGAGGCGTGAGAATGAGCGTCTTCGGATGGAGCGTGATATTTTAAAAAAAGCGGTGGCCAT
>JACQQK010000093.1 GCA_016207065.1 Nitrospinota bacterium | reverse complement strand
GGTAAGAAAGTCGCGGCGCCGAGGCGGGGCATTCTTCCCGCGAACCGCGTATGCGCCTACCTCCCCTTATTTCCTTGTAACCCCGCGAACCCAAAGATTTTCCCCTGTCCGAACCTTGTCTCAATGACATATTATAGGGGGACAGAGCGATTTAGCGGCGAACCTTGGGGGAGCGCTTCACATGCCAAAAAAGAAATCATCCATTGCGTTTTTTCTGTGCGTCATGGTTCTAACCTTTGCCGCCCCGATCCATGCCGAAGGCAAAAAACCGGGGAAAACGGTTTTTGAAAAGGACGGTAATATTTTTCTCAAGGTCAAGGGCAAGCCCGTCCAACTCACCAACACCGGCAGGGACTTTGATCTGGCCCTGTCCCCGGACGGGCGCTGGGTCGCGTTCTCCAGGGAGATCGAGGACAAGACCGGGGAATGCAAGAAAAAGCAGGATGATGGCCGCAGGATATGCAACCCCGGACGACTCTGGATCATGGACCTCGAAAGGCGCTCCGAACGACTGCTCCTCGAACCGCGCGAGGACGCGCGCGACATGAAGGAATTCATCGGGGAATTCAGCGATAAATTTTTTTCTCCCGACGGCAAGACGCTCTTTTTCCAAACCTATATCCGGAAAGCCCTAGATGAAAACTTTCACGCCATCCATGCGGTGGATATCGATGGGGGAAACGAGCGGTTCGTCGTCGCTGGCGCGACTTATGACGTCATCAAGCAAAGTCGAGACAATACATGGACCGGTCATTTGGTTGTCGGGAAATACAAGGCCCTTTTCAGCGGCAACCTTTACGCCTGGTATTGGTTGATCACGCCCCAAGGAAAAGAACTGGGCCCCTTGGGCGCGAATACGGAACATTTCAATCACCATTATAAAGTTACCTATATGGAAAGCGGCGTCCCGGACTCGGAGGACGAGCTTGAAGCCGGCGAAGCCCAGGCGGAGGAACCGAAAACGAGTAAAACCGTGTTCGAGAGGGACGGTAACATTTTCCTCTGGATCGATTTCAAAGAGACACAGGTGACCCATGCCGGCAGGGACCATGGTCCGGCCCTGTCCCCGGACGGGCGCTGGGTCGCGTTCTCCAGGGAGATCGAGGACAAGGCCGAGGAATGCAAGAAGAAGAACGATTGGATATGCGCCACGGACCAACTTTGGGTCGTGGACCTGGAAACGCGCTCCGAACGCCTGCTCCTCGAACCGCGCGAGGACGCGCGCGACATGAAAGACGTGATCGGCGGTTTCGAGAACAAAGATTTCTCGCCCGACAGCAAAACCCTCTATTTTGACACCCCGGCCTGGGCGGTCTCCGACGCCGTTCATGCGGTGGATATCGACGGAAAGAACGAGCGGTTCGTCACGCCGGGAAGTTTGCTCCGGGTGGTAAAAGAGCCGCTGTCCCCGGAAATGAAAAACTATCTGGTCGATGTCCTGGAGGAGGACGACTGGCGGATTTTCCCAAAAAACGGAGGGGCGCCGCTGGTTTGGAAGGCTTTGAAAGACGACGTTTCAGGTTATTTGATCGTTGATAAAAACGGAATTAGATACATCAGTTCCCCAATCCCTCTCGAAGGCTACTGGGAAGGGGACGATGGGAAATACTATATCTCGAAGGGAAGGACTGCATGGAGGGCGCTGGTGAGTCCAGATGGGGAAAAAAAGATTCCGCTGGAGAGAGATGGTTAGAAAACAACTCGCCAGAATCCTCAAAGCATGCCAATCCTCACAATCCAATTGGAGATGAAAAATGAAAAAACCCGTAAAAGCCTATGGCGGGAAGGGCCTTACCACGATATACAAACACAGCGACAATACCGGGGAGATGAAAAAAAACGGTACCCCGGCTTGGAGGAATAATAATCCGGGAAACGTTAAAAGTGGGGTGTTTGCTCAAGTCCATGGATGGATCGGAAATAACAGGGGCTTCGCGGTTTTTCCAGACTATGAAACGGGCCGGAGGGCGATGTACGAATTATTACAGCTTCCCAAGTATCAAAGCGTCACTCTGGCCGAGGCGATCTATATCTATGCTCCCCCTTCGGAAAACGACACGGAAGCCTATATTAGTCGCGTGTTGAGGCGGACTGGGTTTCGCAGAACGGACCGCATGGCCGATATAAACAATTGGCGTCTTGTCGATGCAATGATACGGCATGAAGACTATCGGGAAGGAAAGGTTGACCCCATCAAGTTGGGCGAGGAGTATGCTTGGCGGACAATGCGCGATAATCATGTGCGGCCCGAACACGCTAAAAGAGAAGGCCGGGTTTATAGGTGGGACAAGCCGGATTTCGACCATCCCGGCGAAGCCCGCGGATGCCGTTGCTGGGCCGAGGGCCATGAGGACGTGGATGTCGCAAAAGCGACAAACCCCTTCGAGGTCCAAATTGTAATTAGCTATTGACGCGTAAATAATGCCCTGCTCCCGCGCGGTCGCTAGGGAGAGGTTGCGGCAAGTCCGGCCGCTATAACAGTTGGAGGCCCGCCAGGAGGCGGAACCCCACCGCCAGGACCACCAGGATCGAAACGTAGCGCAATTGCTTGCGGTAGCGGAAAAACCGGACCAGCCCCTTGTTGACCAGGGCGGAATACAACCCCATCGTGAGGATCATCCCGGCGCTGAACAACAGGACGTAGGCCAGGAGCGCGCCCCCGGAACCGGAGACGGCCACCGGGACAAGCAGGAAGATGGAGGATGAACCCGCCACCCCGTGCAGTACGCCCATGCCAAAGAGGGCCAGTCCGGAACGCCCGTGGCGCTCTTCTTCATGGCCGCCGGGGGTTGCCATCCGTTTCCATTCGCGGGACAACACCCATGATCCCAGGCCGATCATGGACAACCCCACCAGCCGTTCGGCCCCGGAAAAACTCCAGACGCCGAGCGCCCCCTTCGCCGAGACCATCAACCCAGCCAAGGCCAGCAGGGTCAGACTATGTCCCAGCGACCAGCGGAGGGCAAGACCCAGCGTTTTCCTCAAGGGTTGCTTCTCGACGATAAGCGCCGACACCGTCGCGATATGGTCGGTATCGAGGGCGTGCAGACACCCCAGAACAAACCCGCCCGACAATAAAAAAACGGAGTCCATACCCAAAAGTGTATTCAATTTCCCGGGCAAACGCCAATTTTAAAATCGGTTTGCGAAAAAATTCCCGGGAATAAATTTTTTGGACAGGGGATCATTATCTATGCTAAAAAATATGGAACGTTTCTTCTCGAAAAATAATCCATCAAATCCCCGCGGATCGTAGATGTCGCCCGGTTCCGAAGAGCATAAAAACCTTTTTTGCCGGTTTTTCATCGACACTCACAAGCCGTTTCAGCCGGAGGATCTTCCTTGGCCGGAACTCGACGGGAAAACCGTCCGGAAACTCGCGGCGTTTCCCATCTGGAACCACGCGGTCCACACCGAAAAACAGGTGTTCATCAAGCTCACCGCGTATGCCAGGGAGGAAACCGACCCCCTGCTCCGGGAGGCCCTGGCCCTGCAGGCTTACGAGGAAGGCCGGCACGCGGACATCCTTAAATATTTCCTCAAACGCTACAACATCCCTTTCAACGAAATGCCCGACGATCCCCTGCCGGGGAACCTTGAATGGCGCTTCATGACCACGGGGGCGGGGGAATGCATCGACTCCTTTTTCGCCTTTGGTTTCCTGCAAATTTCAAAGTCCACTTCCGACTACCCGGTCCAACTGATCGAGGCCATGGAGCCGATCGTGCAGGAGGAAGCCCGGCACATCCTGTTCATTCAAAACTGGCTTCTGTACCAGAGGCGCCGCCGGTCCCTGTTCCTTCAACCCGTCCATGCGTTCATGACCTTGGTGGCCTTCGCCGAGGCGGGACGGCGGAGACTCATGGATTTGACGAAATTGGGCGGGACCGCCTTCACCATCCAAGCGCGGAAAGTCGAAAAAAGTTCCTCCCTGTCGGCGAAGGATTTCATTGACCTCTGTCTGCAAGAAAACAAACGCCGGCTGTCTCCCTACGACCCGCGTTTGGTACGCCCCAAACTCATCCCGCGAATCATGAATATGGCGCGAGCTTTCCTTTAAGCCGCCGACCCTGCCTTTCCCCGGATAATTGTTGTATAATTGCGGAAAACCGGTAAAATTTTGGCGAGCGGCCGTCGCGCCCGGAATTTCGTAATAGATCCGTTTTTTCGAGGAACCCGCAACATGCGATCGATCCGAGTCAGCCATATCGTGCTCACCACCAAGGAGCTCGCCGACGTCCTCTACGACCATTTGAAGACCTATGAGGACAAGCAGTTGCTGTTCAAGGCCTTCGCCAACCTGGCGAAAAAATACAGCGCCTGCGGAAGCCGGACGAAGGGCGGAGACCTTGGATTCCTGGAGTTCAACACCGCCGCTCCGGAAATGGAAAAGGCCGCCATGGAGGCCCCCGTCGGGATCGTTCAGCCGCCCGTCCAAACCAAATTTGGATACCATGTTTTCATGATCACGGAGGAAGAGGCACTGGGCGATACCGGAATGGACGGGATCCACGTTACCTCCCTCCGTTAACCCAGGTCTCTCGATTCCCGCCATGGTTGAAAACATCCTAAAGAAAGCTCTGGACGGCGAACGGATCTCCGGAGAGGAAGCCCTCCAGTTGTTCGAGACGACGGACATGACCCTCTTGGGAAACGTCGCCTCCCGTCTGGCCCGGAAAAAGCAAAAAGAGAAAGTCGTCACCTACATCGTCGACCGGAACGTCAACTATACGAACATCTGCGTTACCGGCTGTTCCTTTTGCGCCTTTTACCGCCACGAAAAGGAGGCGGACGCCTACGTCCTGCCCTTCGAAACCATCGCCCTGAAGATAGAAGAGACCGTCGCCCTGGGCGGACGGCAAATCCTTCTGCAGGGCGGGCACAACGTCAACCTCAGGATCGATTACTTCGAGGACCTGTTTCAAAAGATCAAGGACCGGTTCGACATCCACCTCCACGCCCTGTCGCCCCCCGAGATCGTCCACACCGCGAAAGTATCCAGGATTTCCCTGGACGAAACGCTGGCGCGCCTGCAACGCGCGGGGCTGGACTCCATACCGGGAGGGGGCGCGGAAATCCTCGTGGACCGCGCGCGGCGCAAGATCAGCCCCGCCAAATGCACCGCCGGACAATGGCTGGAAGTGATGGACAAGGCCCATCGGCTGGGCATACCCACCACGGCCACGATGATGTTCGGACACGTCGAGACGAGGGCCGAGCGGGTGGAACATCTCCTGCGCCTGCGCGATCAACAGGACAAGACCGGCGGGTTCACGGCGTTCATCCCCTGGCCGTACCAGCCGGGACACAACGAACTCGGACTCGAATTGCAGGGGAAATACACGACGGGATGGGACTACCTGAAAACGCTCGCCATCAGCCGGATCGTGTTGGACAACTTCGACAACATCCAGTCCTCGTGGGTCACCCAGGGGCCGAAAATAGGGCAGATGGCGCTTTATTACGGCGCCAACGACATGGGGAGCGTCATGATCGAGGAAAACGTCGTGCGCGCGGCCGGGACCAGCTACCGCCTGGACGAACAGGAAATCCGCCGCCTCATAACCGATATCGGCTTCGCCCCCCGGCGGCGCAACATGCGCTACCAGTACGTCTAAAACGGGGGCGCCGCCCCGGCCGCTGGGCGGAAATCGCCCCACCGGAAATTGAAATTTTCAAATCGACTTGATTGAGGAAAGTATGTTGTCCGCGGCCTGATAGGCCATTTTCATGGCCACGTGAGAGTTGACGTACTGGAATCGTCCCTGTCGTCCGATTGTTTGAAGGTTAGGGAGACTTTCCACCCAATCGAGCAGGGTTTGCAGATGTTTCTCGTAACCCAGCAAGTACATGGGGTAAGCGTGACTGGCTTTGAAAATGTGACATTCCAAAATCTCTTCCGGCTCGATCAATTTTTCGCATATAAGGTCGTTGATGACGATTTCCTTGGCGTGCCTTTCCTCGATCCAAACAAAATCCGAGGTCTCGCAGTTGATTTCCGCAATCAGAATCGTTCCGTGATCGGGTTTTACATCGATCCCAAAATAACTCAAATCCATGATCCGGTTAAAGGAAATTTCCCGGAAATACATGAAAGACGCGGGGAGGACTTTTTTCCTGTTGACGACCAACCCGACGAACAGGGTGCCCCGGAACCGCAATTTTTCAGCCGCGTCCAAAACGTTTTTATCCGGCGTCGGGTTCGCTAAACCGCTCAACAAGTTGATGGGGATGGACGAAATGACATGGTCGCACTCCAGAATCTCTTCAACGTCGCCGTCGACCACTCTCACCGAGGACACTTTCCGGCCGGCGACGAAAAGCTCCGTGACTTTCTTGTTCAAGTGGATGTGCCCGCCTAATTTTACGATTTCCTCGCCCATGCGTTCCGCGATCAACGAGAAACCGCGCCGCGTGGTAAAAATTTCTCCCTCGATTTTTTCCACAAACCGTTCGGTGCGTTCCACTTTGGAAACCCGCCTCCGAAAAAGCCCGAGAAACTTTTCGAGGACTTGCAATATATTCATCCTGGGAATGCGTTGTTTTGCAAATTCCGGAGAGAACTGGCTGGGAGGGACTCCCCAAACTTGTTCGATGTACGACTCGAAAAACAACGCGTACAGCGTTCGGCCGTAATTCCCCAGAAGAACGGACTCCGTGGTTTCCACCGCGGGCGTAACGAATTTGGCCTTCGTCGCGTAACAAGCAAAATCGAGGACGCTTTTTACGACAATGTCGAACGGCAGTTTCAACAGGACATCGGCGATGGAAAGCGGGAAATCGAAATACTCTCCCATGAACTTGATTTTGACGGTCCGGTCAAACCGGGTCAGATCGTCGCCCATGAGCGTCTTGATATCGTCCAAAACCTCGGGATCGCTGGCATGAAAAACGTGAGGGCCGTATTCATAAATATTGCCGTTCAACTCGACGCCTCCCGACAGCCCGCCAACACGCCCGGACATTTCTATGACATGCGGTTTCAAGCCTTTTCTCGCCAACCGCCACGCCGCGGCCAGACCCGCCGCCCCGCCTCCAAGCATTAAAATTTTCTTGCCCAATTTCCGGACCCTCAAAAAGGGGATCGATTTGCGATTTTAAAATCCATGCAAAAGATTCTGACGCAAAAAAATACGGTTCGCTATCTTTGAGATTGGAGAAAAACGATTAAAAAGCTTTCACCGATTCAACAATATGGCTGACATCCGCGTCGGTGAGATTGGGGTGAATGGGCAAATTCAAGGCGGTCTCGTTTAAATGCTCGCAGTTGGGAAGTTTTACGGAAGATTTGAAAATGGGGTTTAGATGGAGCGGATGATACCTTAAGGTGGTATAGATCCCTTTGTCTAAAAGGTGTTTGGCCAGTTTGTCCCGGTTTCGGGTTCTTAACCGGATACAATAGGTAAAATAGGAATGTTGTTCGTCGGGTTCCGGCCCCTTGGGGGTCGCAAGCCAATCCAGTTTTCCAAATTCCGCCTGATAGGTGTCCCAAATCCTTTTCCGGTAGGCTTGGTGCTCGTCCAGTTTTTTCAGTTGAACCAGACCCACGCTGGCGCACACGTCGTTGGGGATGAATTTCGGGCATATGTCGATGATGTTGTATTCCCACCATCGTTCGGGTTTCGAAAGAGCCGACTCGAACCCGGATTTGCCGATCCCGCAATAACGCAACAACTTGGTTTTTTCCATCACGGCCTTGTTTTTACCGGTAATTCCCCCGCCTTCCGGCATGGCCAGATTTTTTACGGCGTCGAAACTGTAGATCCCGACGTCCCCCATGTTTCCGCAATATTGGTTTCCCAGTTTGGAATCGACGGCGTGCGCGGCATCCTCGACGAGGGGCAACCCGAAATCCCGGAGGGTCTCCATGCGGACCGGCTTGCCCGCATAGTGGACCGCCATGATCGCCCGGGTTTCCCCGTTGATGCGCGGTTCGACCGTTTCCCGGGTAATGTTATGCGTTTCCAGGTCCACATCGCAAAAAACGGGCTTGTGTCCCGCCAGGACCACGGCATGGGCGCACGAAACCCATGTGAAGGCGGGCAGGACCACCTCGGATCCCGGCGGCAAATCCAGGATTTTCATCGCCATGACCAACGCGTTCGACCCGCTGTTGACCAGGGTGAATTGCGTCAAACCCAGCCGGTTGCGGAATTCCTCCTCGAAGCGCGCGGTCTTGGGACCGATTCCCATCCACTGGTTTTCCAGGCTGGAACGGATTTCCTCCAATTCCTCCAAGCCTATTTTCGAGCCAAAAACGGATATCATCGATCGATCAATTAGAATGAGTAGTAAGAAGTCGGCGGTCGGTTACGGAAGGATTCCAAAATCGCAGGGTTTGACTCTGGCTATGGGTTTTCGGTACGCGAAATGGCTCCCGGCGGGAAGAGTATAACAAAAATCGGACTTTCATGGTAAGAAAAATTAGGCCCGGTCGGGTGAAAGGGGGTTCTCTTCGGGGACCGTTCGCCGGCGATCCAGGCCCGTCATACCAATTCGTAATGGCCGAGGTATTCCTTGATTTTATCGCGCGGATTGAACATCAACACGTCGATAATGGACAGGGAAGGGACGAAATCCGCCGCATACTGTTTGTATGGAGGCGGAGCCGGCTTCAAAAAATTCAAATTGATATTCTTATCGCCGAACGCCTCTTTCGAATAGAGCGGGATCCCTCCTATGGGATTGATGTAGGCGGAGGCGCGCTCAACTTCGCAGATATTCAAAATTCTTTCCTGGGCCCGGAGGTGCGAATTGTTGTAGATGGTCGACGTATCGACAAACTCCGTTTCGATGCCCAAAAAGCGGGCGACCGCCTTCAAGCTTTCCGCGGCGAGATTGGAAATTTGGGACTCGTTTTTATTGACGACATCATGGACTACCGCGAAACCATCGTTGAAATACGGAGCCTTTTTGTACGCCAACTCGACGCTTCTCAACATCTTTGCCCGCCATCCCGATTCGTCGGCGATTTCCACGTCCTTGATCAACTTGTTTTGACTGACTTTCCTCAGCGGAACGATGATGAAGGAGGGCTGTCCCGCGATCAAAATATAGTTTCTATTGATCCAACGTTTTTTCATGAAGTGGACGTCGTCGTAAACGACAAATTTGTCCACCGCGCCGATCAGTTGAAAATAACCGATGTAAGGGAAAAAATACGGTTGAACAATGGCGAGTTTCATCTGGATTTATTCTAATGCAAGGACTACAATGTCCCCCAACGTTGAAAAACCTAACGCTCGGACAACCCCCAAAAAACCTAATGCGCGCGGGAATGACGGTTATGGAGAATTACCAATCCATCGTTGCCTTCTATGAAGGATGTTTCGAGAAGTTCGGCGACAATCACAACGGGCTTCACTGGCCGAACCTGCCGGATCTCGTCCGAAGATACGACGTGATGCTTGGCGTGGTCCGGGAGACGGGAAAAGAGGAGACGACGCTTCTCGACTTCGGATGCGGCACCGCCATGTTCTACGAACACATGTTGAAAAAAAACGCCCCGCCGAAAATAAAATACAGTGGCCTGGATTTGAGCCCCAAATTCGTCGATTTCTGCAAGAAGAAATTCCCGGAAGTCGATTTTTATTGTCTGGATATCCTGAAAAACCCGAACGCTCTCGGAACGTTTGATTATATTATAATGAACGGCGTTTTCACAGAAAAATTGGATTTGCCTTTCTCGGACATGCTGGATTACTTCCAGCGAATGGCCGCCGCCGTTTTCTCCAAGGTAAGGATAGGAATGGCCTTCAACGTCATGTCCAAGCAGGTGGATTGGGAAAAGGACTTTTTGTTCCATTTGCCTCTGGATACGCTGGCATTTTTTCTGACCAGGGAGTTGTCAAGAAACTTTATCATACGAAACGATTACGGACTTTACGAATACACCACCTATGTTTACAAGTAAAAACTTTTAACGATGGCGAATGTCGTTGTTTTTGGAATGCAGGATTTTGCCTCCTTGGCGCATTTTTATTTAAAACACGACTCCCCCCATAAGGTCGTGGCTTTTAGCGTCACGAAGGAATATTTGCCTGGAAACGCTTTTTTCGAGGGACTTCCCGTGGTCCCGTTCGAGGACGTCGAGAGGTCGTTTGGCCCCGGGGAACATGACTTTTTTGCCCCGATGTCTTATCGAAAAATGAACCGGGACCGGGCGGCCGTTTACGAGAGCGTCAAGGAAAAGGGCTATAAACTGATAAGCTATGTCAGCGCCAAAGCCACGATTTACCCGGGAACCGAGATTGGGGACAACTGCTTCATTCTGGAAAACAACAACATCCAACCGTTCAGCTCCATAGGAAACAACGTGGTCCTATGGAGCGGAAATCAGATATCCCATCATTGCGTCGTCAAGGACCACGTGTTTGTCGCCTCGCAAGTGGCGATATCGGGGCATTGCGTCATAAATCAGTTTTCGTTTTTAGGCCTCAACTCCTCCATCCGGGAAGGTCTTCGCATTGGAGAGGGTTCGCTGATCGCCATGTCCGCCGCCGTGATCGAAAACACCGACCCGTGGGGGATTTACATGGGGGTTCCGGCCAGGAAAACCGAAGGCTCCAGCAACGACTTCGAGGTCTGAGGACAAGCTTCTCTTGAAAAAAAAAATTGTTCTCGCGATTGTTTTTTATCTTTACTTTCTCATCCTCACGCCCCTGGGAGTCTTTAACGACTGGATTCCTCTCTCATGGCAAACGGGGTTCTATTACGTAACCAACATCGATTCCGGCGACGACGCGGGATATTATGCCTACCTGAGGTCCGGCTTTTTCGACGGGGACTTCGATTTTATCAACGAGCGCAATTACGCTCACGCCGAACGGCTCAACCCCACCGGATACGTTTTCAACAACTGGCAGATTGGCCAGAGCATTTTATTTCTCCCGTTTTTTCTCCTCGGCCATTTTCTCGCATGGGTTTTAAATGCCCTGGGATACCCCTGCTCCCTCGACGGTTATTCGGCCCCGTATTATTTCTCCACCGCGGTTGCCTCGGCGACCTACGTGTTTATAGGGCTTTTGCTCTTGATGCGAATGCTCGAAAAAATTTACGGGGAAAACATCGCGCTCATTGCCGTTCTCGCGGTATGGATGGGCTCGCCTTTGGTTTATTTCACGTTCATCCGTCAAAGGATGGCCCATTCCTCCGAGTTTTTCGTCATCGCTCTTTTCCTTTATTTCTGGATGCAACGCAGGAAATCCGAATTCCGGGCCTCCCACGCCTTCCTGGGCGCCCTGTTCGGATTCCTGTGCATGGTACGGATCATCAACGTCCTTTATCTCTTCCTGTATGTGGCGGACCAATTTTGGCTTTGCCTGTCCGACCCTCGGCGGCCGCGGGAATTCAAGCCGTTCGGAGTTCGCGTCGCGGTCTTCGCGGCCATGTCGATATTGACCCTTCTGCCCCAGCTGTATTCGTGGAACCAATTGGATGGCCCGCCGTTCGCCTATATAGTAAAGTCCCTGAGCGTCATGGGCAAAAACTCCCAGGCGGCCGGCTCCTCGGGAGTCTTATGGAACAAGGTATACGATCTAATGATTGGCCCGCAATGGTCGGTTTTATTTTCCACGCCGGTTTTATTTCTGGGTTGCCTGGGGATTGTGGCGTTCCGTTTTCAACCCAGGGAACTTTTGCCGGGATTCGCGGCGTTTTTCGCCGTATTTCTTGCGCTCTTATTGACCGCGGTGCCGTCGGCTTCCTTCGGGAATCGATGGCTATTGCCGGGCTTGGGCGTCTTCGCCTTTGGATTCTCTAGCTTGTTGGAAAAAGTCTTTCGGAAACCGTGGCTTTTCAAGTCCTTTTTGGCTTTTACCGTCTTATGCGTTGTCGCGCAATGCCTGATGATCGCCCAGTACCAGGTCGTTATCGAGTACAACGACCCGAAGTATACTTATAAGGCGTTGGGCAACATACCTTGGCTGATCGCGGAACATCCATCTTCCCTTTCGCTTTCGACGAACTGGGCGCGGTTGATGTTTCTCGATCATGCGGAGAAGTGGGACTACAACGACTATCTTTTTTTAGCGATTTTCCCGGGGATGCAACTTGCCGCCATCGGTCTGACTTTGATCGCGTATGCAAGAATCCGCCGGGCGGGGGAGGGAAGGCCCGTTGCATTCAATCCCAGGATCGTCTTGGGGGGGGCGGGTTCGGTCGTCGCGGTCTTGATGGTTTTGGTGGGGGTCCTCGCTCCCACGAAGGCTCCCCAGGAAATCGCCGCCCGCCGGGAGTTCTCCGGACTGATAAAACGCGGCGATCTTTTGTTGTCGCAGGGAAAACCGGACGAGGCCGTCCGCGCATTCGACCGGGCATCCCAATTGATTCCGGACAATTGGCGCCCGGCGTTCCGGAAAGGGACCGCCCTGTCCGCCAAAAAAGATTGGAAAGGGGCCGAAAGAAACTTCCGCGAGGCGCTGGCCCTGAATCCCGACGATTTCGGCGTCCAGGCGCAACTGGGATTCAGTCTGTATCTGCTGGGAGAATTCTCCGAAGCCGAATATCATCTGAAATCCGTGCTCCGGAAATCCCCGTACAACCTGGGGCTTTATTCCGTTCTATCGGAAGTCTATGCGAAACAAAACAAGGTCCAGGAAGTCCAAAAACTCTCTGTTTCCCGTTATGGAAACGGGAAATGACCCGCCGCTCTTCCTCGGCCAAAATCAATTCCCGCAACCCGCTTGCCGTTGGCAAGCAAAGACCATTTAACCCTATCGATGGCCCGCCTGTTGACGAATCGAGACCGTTTAATTATTTTGCCGGCGTTTTTATTTTACGGGTTCCTGCTCATTCCTCTGGGAGATTATAGACAGCCGGAGGAATTTCATCCCGGTCATTACAACATACAAAAAATCGACCCGGGAGACGATACGGGTTTTTACGCCTATCTTCGATCGGGGGCCATCGACGGCGATTTCGATTTCTTCAACGAAAAACGCTACTGGCATTACGACGCCGTTACGAAAACCGGCTACGCGGCCAATTATTGGTACATCGGCTCCGCCATGCTTTGGTCCCCCGGGTTCCTGGTTGGGCACGCCGCCGCCTGGCTGTACAATACCGTAGGCTATCCCGTTTCCATTGACGGATACTCCTTCCCTTACCACGCCGCCACCTTTTTGTCCTCGGCATGCGAGGTTTTCCTCGCTTTGCTCCTCTGTCATTGGATCCTGCAAAAAATGTTTTCGCGGAGGGTTTCTCTCTTCGCGACCCTCCTGATGTTTTCCGCCTCCTGTCTCCCCTATTACGCGTTCGTCCGCAACCGCATGAGCCATCCGGGCGACCTGCTGATGGCATTTGTCTTCTTCTCCGTCTTCATCGGTTTCCGCGAACGTCCCGTCCGGTCAAAATCGTTCTATCTGTTTCTCGGAGCGGTGGCGGGCCTCCTGGCCGACCTGCGGTACAGCAATGTCGTTTACTGCGTCCTGCCCCTGGGCCTGGCGCTGAAAGTTTTCCTGGCTTCCGAAACCGCGCCGGAGGTCAAAAAGAAATTGGCGGTCGGGACCGGATTGGCCGTCATGGCGTTTATCATCGTCTTCGCCCCGCAACTGTCCGCCTGGAAAAAACTCCACGGCGTTTTCGACTCGATGAACCCCTTTACCGTGGTCGTCCACGATGTGTCCAGCGCGGTGGACTCGCTGAAGGCGTTGTTTTTCGGGAATACGCGGGGACTGGCCTGGGTCGAGCCGGTATGGTTGTTGGGACTGGCCGGAATGGCCCTGGTTTTCTTTCGGGACCGCTGGTTCGGGGGAGTGTGTTGGTTCGCCTTGTTGGGGGTTTTCATTCCTCCCGTCGTCATCGGCGACCCGGCGTCCTTCGGCCAACGCTACCTGGTCCCCGCTTTTCCCTTCCTGGCCCTGGGGTTGGCGCAACTGAGCGAGACGTTCTTCGAAAAGCGCCTGGGGCCCTTGGTTATCGGGATCGCCGCCCTTCTCAGCCTGTGGCTGTATTTTCTATTGTTGAACTGCAAGGTCCTCGTTGACGATGTCGATCCGCTATTCGCTTTCAAGTCCTTCCGCAACATACCGTTTTTTATCGCCAACCGCGTTTTCTTCCGCCCCACGACCTATCCCGACCTCCTGTTGGACGGGAAGCTCCATCTGGAGGATTTTCTGGACTATTTTTTCCTGATGATTTTTCCGGCGTTGCTGGCTGTCGGGCCGATCGCCCTTCTGATCGTTTTCAACAAAATCGCCGAGGCTTCGGAGAGGGACAAGGGTCTTTCGGACCGGATTATGGCCAGATGCTCCGCCGCCCTGTTCGCGTTCGCGATTCTCCTGACCGTTTTCATCGTGGTCCGGCATCCGGAGCTTTCGCCGGAGATCAGGAAAAACAGGCTCCAGATCGCCGCCGCCAGTCAAATATTGTTTCCCTTTCCCGATGTGGGGGACCCGGCCGTCTTGCTTCGCCGGTCCCTCGAAATCGCCCCCGCCGACGAGCGCGACCGGTTGATCGCGGGCGACGCTTATTTCCTAAAAGGCGACCTGAAGCGGGCCGTCGAAAGCTATTCGCAAGCCGTCGAGATCAACAAAAACTCGACGGCCAACCTGCAGATCGAACGGATAGAGACGATCGAGGGAAAGGAAATCGACGTGCCCGCCTTACAGGAAGAGGTCCAACGGAAGGGAGATCCAACAGGCGAGATTCACCGGAAGCTAGGGCTTTATTTTCTCGACCGGTTGTTCGATACCGGAAAAGCGATCGATAATTTCAAGGTCAGCCTTCAAATCAATCCCGATCAAAGGCAGGCCGCCGGCATGAAACGGCTGGTCGAGCAGGCCGGTCTGCAGAACGAGCGCTTGGCGGCGAAAAACGTCAAGCAAATACCGTTAAAGTTGTTTCTCCTGCTGAATACCGAGACCAACGAAACGCGCCTGCATCATTACATGCCGGTCCAAAGATACTGACCTTCCCGGGTCTGGAAACCGGAGCTGTCTCGCATTTACGACCGTTGAGCGATCTTGGAATACACTTTCGCGCTTTCCGGGCGGTTGTGTCCGAGCAGGTTTTGCAGGGTCGGCAGGTCGGTCCCGTTCCGCGCGAGAAAGGCGGCGAACGAATGCCGCAGGGAGTGGGGCGTGGCGCCCTTGCCGACGCCGGAGACTTCCAGGGCGGCCTTGAAGAATTTGGCGACGGAACGGGTGGTCAGCTTCCCCCCGCGCTCGCTGGGGAAAAGAAAATCGTCGGGGCGCTTGAGGCCGGTCTGCCGGGCCAGGGCGTCTTTCAGGCTCTCGGAAAATATCGTGATCCGGCCCTTCCGGCCCTTGCCCAACCCCGGGACGAACAGCATCGACTTGTTCATGTTCAGATGCTTGACCCGCACCTCCACCAGCTCGGACACGCGCAGGCCCGCCGAAAAGGCCAGCTCGATCATGAGCCGGTGCTTGGGGTTCTCCGCGGACACGGCGATGCGCTTCACCTCCTCGACCGACAACACCGAGGGCAGGTCCCGGTTCTTCCGGGGGCGCGAAAAATCGCCCAGCGAAAACGGCTGGCGGAAAACCTCCTCGCACAGGAACCGCAGGGCGTTCACGGCCTGGTCCACCGCGGAACGCGAACGGCCGGTTTCGATCAAGCCCAGCAAATAGCCGCGCATCTCCTCCATGGAAACGGCGCGCGCGTCCCGCGGTCCGAGGCCGCGGAGAAATGCGCGCAATTGGCCCATGTAGGCTTTTATTGTTTCATCGCTGTACTGCCGCAGTTTCATGCGGGCCTGCGCCGCGTCAAAAAGTTTGGTTTGCTCCAATAAGGGATGGGGGACCAGGTCGTTCATCAAGACCTCCTCGAAGGTTGGACGGCGGATAGGCCGCAGGTTGAGAAGAAAGGGGGAAGTTTCCCGGCCCGGGAAAAAACGCGTGTCCGGACCGGGTTGTCGCTTAATTCAAGTCGAATATAATCAATAAGTTAATAAAGGTCAAGGATAAAGATGAAACGGGGCTATCAAGTATAGAGGGCGGATTTTTTATACCGGTCGAGCCCCCTTCGGGCGAGGACATTGAGGACGGCCGTCGCGGGGACGGCCAACAGGACTCCGAGGACGCCAAACAGTTCCGCGCCGACCAGGACGGCCATCATGATGACGACGGGATGTAATCCGATCCGGTCCCCGACCACGCGGGGCGTGATGACCATACCCTCCAACGCCTGGACCGCCGCGAAGACCGCCGCCACCTCCGCCACGGGGAGGAAATGACGGTACTGCAGGAACGTGAGGGCCGCGGCGGGCGCGAAACCGAAGACCAGTCCCAGGTACGGGACCATGTTGGCGAACCCGGCGACCGCGCCGATGAAAAAACTCATGGGCGTCCCGCAAAGGTGGAGTCCCAGGCCGTACAGGAGCGCCATGAACGAGGCGGCCATCAACTGGCCGCGGACGAACTTGGAATGGACGCCGTCGATCTCGACGACGATCTCGCGCGTCTTCTCGCGGAAACGCGGGGGAATCAAATTCGCGATCTTCTCGTTGATCCTGTCGAAATCCCGCAAGAAATAAAACATCGCCACGGGGATGATGAAAATATTGAACGCCATGATGACGGCGGCGAACAGGTTGGAGAGGGAGCCCCAGAGGAACGAGGTGGCCTTGGTCACGATCTCCAAGGGCAATTCGCCGAACTTCCTCAGACCCAGGTCCACGATTTCCTGAAAATGGGCCGATTGCAGGCCGGCGACGTTTTCCAGGAACGGCTGGAGCGCCCCGCGCAAAACGCCGATATAATCGGGCAGGTTTTCCGCCAACTGGCGGGCCTGGACCTGGAACATGGGGACCAGTATCCCCGCGCCCAAAAGGAGCAGGGCGAAAAAGGAAATCATCAACAAGAGGACCGCGAGCGTCCGGGAGATTTTCAGGTTTTCGAGACGGTCGACGAGGGGGTCCAGAAGGTAGGCCAGCGCGAACGCGATGAAAAACGGGGTGACCACGCGCCGCGCGAAATAGAGGAAAACGAGGACGCCGAGGGCCCCCGCCGCGACCCAGTAATACCGGACTCTTCCGCTGTCGCCGTCCATGTCTAGAGATCCTCCTGAGGGTTGACCGGCGCGGCCGGGGAGGGGGAGGAAACGTCGGGCTGGGCCGCGAGGGCGGGGTTCCAATATCTCTGGATGGAGGACAGAAAAAATTCGCCGAGTTTTTTCGCCACTTTATCCATCGCTTCCGCCTCCGCTTCCGCCTCGGTCGGCCTGTGCGCCGACGCCAGGTCGCTTTTGGCGGCGACGGCCCTGAATTTATAGGCGGAGAACGCCTTGAGGCTCATGCTGGCCTGAACGGTTTTGCCGCTTCCTCCTTCGTCCAACGGGGAAGTTACGGCGTTGCCTACCACCACGATATCGGCCCCCGCCTTCTGTCCGATGTCCGCCGCCGCGCCGATATCGCCCCTGGCGGCCCTGGCTATGATATCGGCGCCGACGGAACCCTGGACCGAGTCGCGGGTCACGACGCGAATCCCCGCCGAAATAAAACTCCTCGCGAGGAGTTTTTCCGAGACGGGGGACGATTCCCAAAACGCCGCGGATTCCTTGCCGGCCCCTCTTTTTTCATGGACGAGGACCGCCACGACTTTCGACGCCGAGGGCCCCTCGACGATCCCATGGGACCCCAACCGCCTCCGGATGGCGTCGACGAACAGGGAGACCTCCAGGTCCACTTCGCTTTTGGAATTCTCGATATCGTCATAGGCGCGCAGGAACCGGTAGCTACGGACATAGCGTTCCGCGTCGGCAATCAAGACTTTCGCCGTTTTCAGGTTCGCGTCATACTCCCGCTCCCCCAGAATTTCGCGCAGGCATTTTTCGACGGCGAGTTTCATGGCCTGGGCCACGGCGTTGCGCCGGGCCCGGACAAAGTCGCCGTTGGCGGCGCTGGCCTCGGTCTTCGCCACGAAAACGGACGGGAGCTTTTCCTGTCCTTCCGCCGGCGGGTTTTGCCCCAGGAACAAAAAACACCACAAACAAAGGAAAACCGGCAAGAGCGATCGTTTGTCGAACAATGTCATAAAATCGGCGGGGACTCCATTGCCGTCCGCCGCGCGCGGGACAACCGGTTTTCAGGAGTCATTCTTTCCGGGACAGCAAAACTTTCAGGGACTGAATTTCCCTGGGTTCCAGGTAGCGGAACTGTCCGAGGGCGATGCCGGTCCGGTTCAGGAAAGCGAAGTGCGTCCGGACCAGTTTGACGACCGGGTGTCCAACTTTTTCGCATACTCTTTTAATATGACGGTTTTTGCCTTCCACGAGGACCATTTTGAGGAAGCAGTTATTGCCGCTGGAGCGGACCACCTCGACCTGCATCGGAGCGGTGGGCTGGTTGTCCAGCCGGACGCCTTTCCGCAATCGGTTCAGCGCCTTTTCCTCGGGGATGCCGCGGACCTTGACCAGATACGTCCGCCGGATGCCATATTGCGGGTCGATCAACTTCTCGGCCAGTTCTCCGTCGTTGGTGAAGAGAAGGACTCCCTGGGTATGGTAGTCGAGCCGCCCGACGGGGAACACCCGCGTCCGGGCTTTTTTGACGAATTCCATGACCGTCGGACGGGAGCGGTCGTCTTTCGTCGTGGTCAGGCATCGGGCGGGTTTGTTGAGGACGAGATACGTTTTCTCCGCGGCGGTCGGTAGCGGGCGGCCGCGCACCTTGATCTTGTCCGTCTCGGGGTCGGCCAGCGTCCCCTGCTGGGTCACGATTTTACCGTTGACCGTGACCTTGCCCTCGGCGATCAACTTCTCCGCCATCCTGCGCGAGGCGACGCCCGAATCGGCGATTATTTTCTGCAAGCGTACGTTCATGGGGCCCTGGGACGATTGGGGACACATTCTATAGGCCGGAATCCGGCTCCGGAGGCCCGGGCGGAAGCGTTCCTTCCTCGTCGGGAAGGTTTTCCCCGGCGCGGACCGCGGCCTCTCCGGAAGGGGAGGGGGCGTCGTCCGGGTCCTGGAAGTCGAGGTTAGTCTGAACGGGCACGATTTCCTGGGCGCCCGCCAGTTCCCCCTCCTTGAAGTCCTCCAGGGTGGGCATGTCGCTCAAGTCCTTCAACCCGAAATACTCCAGGAACTTTCTCGTGGTGCGGTACATCACCGGCCGTCCCGGGACTTTTTTCTTTCCGGCGGGGCAAATCACGCCCTTCTCCAGGAGGGTCTTGACGACGCCGCCGGAATCCACCCCGCGGATATCCTCCACCTCGGCGCGGGTGAGGGGTTGCTTGTAGGCGATGATCGACAGGGTGTCGAGGGCGGGTTGGGACAGCCTGGCGGACTTGTCGAGCTTGAGGTAGCGCTTGATCCACTCGCCAAACTCCCCCCGGGTGCACAACTGGTGCCCTTCGGCCACTTCGACGATTTGCAGGTTCCGGTTCCGGTAGTCCTCGCGCAACTCGGCGATCGCCTCCCGTAAATCGGTTTTTTCCACCTCGTTCTGGAAGGTCTCCCACAGCCGGTCCACGGTCACCGGCTGGTCCGAGATCAGGAAGATGTTTTCCAAAACGGCTTTGAGTTCTTGTCGTTCCACTGGGATTTCCTTTGCCGGGCCGGAGATATTGTATATGCAAACCCGGCCGCCGGCCAAATGGTATTTAGCGTCTAGATGGCTTTAAAATACTTGCTCGGCGCGCAAATTATCCCCTCCCTTCCAGGGAGGGGGCTGGGGGAGGGTAAAATCGGCTTTTCACCCCCACCTAGCCTCCCCCTTGACAAGCAATACAGTTGCTTCAAGGGGGAGGAAGTCATAGGAACTTCATTTTGTTAGACGATCTTAAAATATTTGCTCAGGGCGAGTTCTTGGGACTGGTAATGGGAATCCATCCGCCAGCCGTACACTCTTTGGGGTTTTTCGACCACCTTTTCGAACTTCAGCCGGCAGAAGGTCTGCCCGTCTTCCACCATGAACGGGACGTCGTGCGGCCGGACTTCCATGACGGCCCGGGTCCCCTGGGCTTTCCGCCGCGTCCCGCCATGCCAGCCGAAGCCGGGGTCGAAAAAGCCCGCGTAATGGGTCCGCAGTTCGCCGCTGTTGGGCTCATAGGCGATCATTTCGGCGAGCAGGTGCGGCCAGATGCAGATCTTCTCCTTGGACATCATTATATAAAAGTTTTCCGGTTCCAGGATGAGCCGGTTGTTTTTCTGCCGGCGGATGGGTTCCCAGAAATCCATGGGGTTGTAATGCCGCGTCTTGTTCAGGTCGATGACGCTACTGTTGGTCTTCGCCTTGTAGGCGATGATGGCGCCGCTGTCCTTGCCGGACAGATCGACGCTGATGAACAGCCCGCGGTCGATCTTGACCTTCTCCACGCCGATAGGGGACCCCTTCGGGGCGAACAGGATGGGGTTTTTATTGTATTCCGACTTCAAGGCGGAATCGGGAATTTCCGGGTCGCCCTGGAACAGCCGCAACTGGTTGAGCGACAGGCCCTCCTGGACGCGCACGGGGAACGACCGGGGGATGATCTCCAGGTACATCCTGCCGCAATAACCCGGCGGGATCTCGTCGAACCGGCGCCCCCTGTCCACGATCACGCGGGTGAACATGTCCAGACGCCCCGTGGAGCTTTTCGGGTTGGTCCTGCCGTGGACGGTCGCGGGGAGCTCCAACTCCTCGGACAACGGGATCAGGTAGATGGCCCCTTTCTCGAGGATGCCGCCGTCGCGCAAATCCACCTCGTAGAGGACGAGGCCCTTCAATTTGGTTTCCACCGTCTCGTTCTCCGGCAGGAAACTGCTTTGGACCCGGTACGCCTTTTTCCCCAGGCGCAGGTCCAGGCTCGCGGGCTGGAACTGCCAGGGGAGCAGGGACGAGGCGGCATGGACCATCCCCATGTGGCAGGCCAGCTCGAGGTAACGGTCGGTGAGGTAACCCGCCGGTTTCCCGCTCAAACTCTTGATGAAATCCTTTGGGATGATCGATTTGGCCGTAAACGGTTTCATGGGATAAAAAAAGAACCGGAGGGTCCTTCCTAACGATACAGGGGATCAAAACGTCTCTCGGCCGGGAATGGCGGACGGAAAATCCAATTGACAGGCCTTTCGAACCTATGATTAAATCCTAAGAAACGAAATATTTCAACCCCATATTTTCCGTTGGCGTCGGCTGACATCATGCCGCTCTACGAATACCATTGCCAGGATTGCCAGAAAGACTTCACCCTTCTCCAATCCGCCAGCGTCAAAAAAGAAGAGACCCGGTGCGACGAGTGCGGATCGGGCAACGTCGAGCGAAAATTTTCCACTTTCGCGTCGAATGTCCAGCGGACATCCAAATCCGGTCCGGCGACCATGAACGATTACCCCAACAAGAACGTTTTCAAACTGCCCATTCCCAAGTTGAGGTCGGAGTTATAGGATTTGCGGAGACGCCGTAACTCCCTCAGGACAGGGGAGGGAGTGGGGCGGAGATTGTCCTTTCACCCATTTACCCAGGAAACCAATGAGCCAGAAGAAAAAGAATCGAAGCGCCCGTGTAGCGGGGAAAGACCAACACCCCGCGGGTATCCGTCAGTTCATCAAACCCTTCCTGGCGGTGGTCCTGGTCTTGATTTTCGCCTGCGGATTGATTTATGTCTTCACCCCGTCGGGTAAACTGGAGCCTTACGACAAATTCAAGCAGAAACCGCCCGCCAAGAAGACCGAGTCCAACGAGCCGGCCCCGAACCCGAACGGGGCGGTAAAAACGATTTCCGACACCTTGGAGCGGGACCGCGACGCCTTGGTGAAAAAGGCCGCGGACACGGCCCCGCCCGCGCCGCAACCCAAACTTCCCCGCGAGACCGTGGAGAGCATCGCCAAGGGCATGCGGCTGGCGGAGAAAGGTCAGTTCGGACTGGCCGAGATCGAGTTTCAAAAAGCGGCCCAATCGAGCCCCGATTCCCCCGAGGTCTTCTCCATCTGGGGGGCGGCCCTGCGGATGGAAAAAAAATTCGAGGGCGCCAACAAGCGGTTCCAGCGGGCCTTGGAACTGGCCCCCAACGACGAAGAGATCCTCTTCAACTGGGGGATGTCCAAGCTGGAGGAAAACAACGCGGACGGGGCGATCGACCTGTTCCAAAAGACCGTCAAGGTCAACCCCCGCCATTATCTGGCCTACAATTACATGGGCAAGGCCTTGGGACAGAAGAAGGATTACGTCAAGGAAACCGAAATGTACGGCAAGACGCTGGAGATCGACCCCAATTTCGCGCAGGCGCATTTCAACCTGGCGGTCGTCCTCAGCATACGCAACAAGGTGGAGGAGGCCGCCCCTCATTTCGAGCGCGCCATCGAATTGGACAAACAATTCGAACAGCCTTTCGTGGTCCAGATGCTGAAGGCCCTGGGGCGTTACAAACTCAAGGACCAGCCGGAGAGCAAGCCCGAGACGGGCGGCGAACAAACGGCCAAACTCGACTCCGCCCCCAAGTTGCCTGAAGACCCCAAAAAGTCCGAGGGCTCCGACCATAAAATGGAAGGGTCCTCGACCAAGGAGGAGAAAGATTCGACCGGCGTCAAGGGCCGGGTGTTGTTCAACGGGCAACCGGCCGACCCCGGCACGGTGGTCGTCATGGAAGCCAAAAACAAGTTGCGGGTCCCCGGACAAAAAACGCAAAACGTCTCCATCCGGCAAAAGAACCTGCAATTCGTGCCCGGCCATTCCGTCGTCCAGGTGGGGGCCAGCATCGCGTTCGTCAACGAAGACCTGGAGGTCCACAATATTTACTCCAAGTCGCTGAACAACCAGTTCAACCTGGGGGCCATGGCCGCCGGTTCCTCCAAGAGCGTCAAGCTCACCGAACCCGGCCCCGTGGTCCTGCGGTGCAACATGCACAAGGACATGATCGGCGTCATTTTCGTGGTCCCCAACGGCTACTACACGCTGGCCGATAAAAACGGGAACTACAAGTTCGAAAAACTGCCGAACATCGAGTTCCTCCTGCAAGTCTGGAACTCCCGTCTCAGCCCGTCCGAGGTCGAAGGCAACATGAAGGCCCTCAAGCTGAACGGCGCGGACCAGACGCTGGATTTCAGCATCGCCGCGGCCTCGCAACCGGGGGAGATCCACGACCTGGTCGACGAAAAGGACTACAAGGCCATCGCCGACCTGATCGAGAAGGAAGTCCTCCAGGCCATCGACGACTGGAAAGCGGGCAAGGATTATCTTTCGAGCAAGAGGATGCTGACCGCGATCACCCGGTATTACGAAGGCGAGGGCCTGAAGGGAGCCATAACCAAAAGCTTCAGCGAGAAACGCGGACAGGTCCTGGAGGAGAAACTGGACGTCATCCGCAAGAAAATCTCCGGCCTGGGTCCCTACAAAGGCCAGAAATTCACGAGGGAGTCGCTCCAGGACGAGACCCGGCTGGCCGTCAACCAACTACGCGAAAACATCCGGGAACTCGAACACCGCCTCAACCCGTCCGCGGGCGGGGAGAAACCGGAAGCCAAACATTGAACTTCCCAGCGTGCCGCTGGGCCCAGTGGGCTCTTTTGGCGGCGAATACGCGTTGTCGAGGACAATCCGAGTCGAGCCCATCCGGCGTTTCGCCGCAAATAGTTGCCTTGACCCTTGGTTTTGGGCCATAATTTTTTACATCTCAACCGGCACGAGAAAAAGAAGCCTCCCATGGTCGATTTTTTAAGGAAGAATCCCGGCGTTGCGTTCGTGGTGATTTTGCTGTGGGGATTTCAGTTTTTCTTTTTCCCATTTCTTCATTATCATCCCGGCAACGCACATGGCCACGAAGGCGCATTACAACCTCACGAGCATAAAGGCCATTTCCATTCGCACGAGTTCGAGAGTGTTGCCCATTCCATCAACCTGCATCCCTCCGGCCCCGGGTTGGACAAGGAGCATCATCATCCCCATTCCGCGCCGGAACACGATTCCGACAATTACGAGGTAAGTCTTTATAAAACCGGCATTCAACCGGAAAAACATTTTCAAGCCGTCGCGCTTGAAAATGTTTTCGCCTCGTTCATAATTCCAGAACGCCCTTCCTTCCATTCGGTCCTTGCCGGCGTTTTTATTGTTCCCTTCCCTGCCTATAAAGACACGCGCCAGGAACGTTCTCCCCCCTCTCTTTTCATTTAAGTTTCAAATCCCTTACTGATTTTTTGCCGCGCGGGCAATTTGCTTGCGGCGTGGAGCCTTTTTCTTTCGCGGAGACCCAATTCGCCTTTGAAAAAAACCGCGCGGTCCCGGCTTCTAAATTTCGAGGTTTCAATATGAAAAGAGCGGCAAAGCCGGTCAAAACCGGACTACTGATCCTATTGTTCACCCTGATGTTATTGCCTTTAAAAAATTTCGCGGAACCGGTTTCGCCTCCGGAGGAAACCGGAAGGCCGGCCGGAACCATCACGTTGCGACAGGCTGTCGCCGCCGCATTAATTCATAACCCGGAGCTTGAGTCGTTTTCCTGGGAGAAGCGTTCGCGCGAAGCCAGGACGTTGCAATTGGGTTTGCTTCCGAATCCCGAATTGGCGGTCGAAGCGGAGGACGCGGCCGGGTCGGGCGGGTTTCGCGGGTTTGACCGGTCGCAAACGACCCTACGCCTCGGCCAGTTGATCGAGTTGGGAGGGAAAAGGGCCGCGCGGGTACGGGCCGGTTCCCTTTCGCAAGAGCTTGCCCATTGGGATTACGAGACAAAGCGCATGGATGTCCTGACGCGGGTCGCAAAAGCTTTTACCGATGTGCTCAAGGCCCAAAACGGGATTTCGCTGGCGGAGGAATTGTCGGGCCTCGCGGAAAGGACTTTAAAGGCGGTTGCCGAAAGGGCGGGCTCCGGAAAGGTCCCTCCCATCGAGGAAACCAAGGCCCAGGTGGCGCTTGCCAACACGCATATTGAGCTGGAGCGGGCAAGGCGGGAACTGGACACTGCCCGCGGGACCTTGTCGGCCACATGGGGAGAAACCGCCCCGCGGTTTCAATCGGCAACGGGGCTTTTGGATTTGGTCGCGGAAGTCCCGCCTTTTGAAGCCTTGGCCCGGCGTCTGGCCAACAACCCCGACCTCGCCCGTTGGGCGGCGGAATTGAAACAACGGCAAGCCGTCGTGGACATGGAACTTGCGAAAGCGGTCCCGGATATCAAGGTCCAGGGCGGTTATCGGCGTCTGGAGGAAAGCGGCGACAACGCGGTCGTTTTTGGATTTTCCGTCCCTCTGCAATTTTTCGATCGCAACCAGGGCGCGACGGAAGCGGCCCGCCACCGGCTGGTCAAGGCCGAGGCGGAAAAACGCGCGGCTGAAATTCACGCGGCCAGGGTCCTGGCGGAAACCTACAACGCGCTCCGGTCCGCTTATTCGGAGGCGATGTCGCTTAAAACAAAGGTCCTGCCGGGAGCCCAAGGCGCGTTCGACGCCGTCAACGAGGGTTACCGTTTCGGCAAGTTTGGCCTCCTGGACGTATTGGACAGTCAAAGGACTTTGTTCGAGGCCCGGGGCAAATATGTCCAGGCGTTGGCGAACTATCACAAAGCGGCGGCCGATGTCGAACGCTTGACGGGCGAACCCTTGGCCGCCATCGGTCCCGAACCGCAAAATTCCGGAGGCGAACCCCGGCCATGAAAATCAAAATCACTCTCCCCATCCTGGCGGTCCTTGCAATAGGGGCCGTTTTTTCCTGGGTCATTCCGCGGACGGAGCGCTCAACCGTCGTCGACCGCTCCAAGGGAATTTCAGTGGAAACCGCAAGGGCTCCGGACGTTCGCAAAGGACCTCATGGCGGGAAACTTTTTTCAAAGGATGACTTGCGGGTCGAGGTCGTCATCTTCGAACAAGGCGTACCGCCTCAATTCCGGGTTTATATCGCAAGGGAGGAAGGGAAAAGCGTCCCCCTGGACGAAGTAAGCCTGACCATCGAACTCCATCGGCTCGACCGCGTTGACGCGGTCCATTTCAAACCGTCGGGGAACTACCTTCTGGGAGACAAGACCGTTGAGGAGCCGCATTCTTTCGACGTAAAGATTCAAGCGCAATGGAAAGGGAATTCTTATCGTTGGGAATACTCCCAAGTGGAAGCCAGGGCGGAGCTTTCCGAGGAAGCCATGAAAAACGCGGGGATTACGCTCGCGGCCGCCGGCCCCGCGCAACTGAAAAACGCGCTCGTATTGCCCGGCGAAGTGGGGCTCAACGAGGAAAAAGTCGCCCATGTGGTCCCCCGGCTGGACGGGGTCGTGAAGAAGGTCAATAAAGCGTTGGGCGAGCCGGTGCATCGAGGCGAAATCATCGCCGTCCTGGAAAGCCGCGAACTGGCCGACGCGAAAAGCGATTATCTCGCCGCCTTGAAACGCGCCAACCTCGCGAAAGCCGACATCGAGCGGGAGACGGCCGTTTTCGAGAACGCCTCTAAAATGCTCGAAGTCCTGGAACGGGAAAGCGATCTGGACGAGATCTACCGGCAACTGCAAGGGCTGACGATCGGCGAAAGCCGGGCGCAACTGCTCCCCGCCTATACGAAATTGAAACTCGCGAAGTCCGTCTATCTTCGGGAAAAAGGGCTTTTCGAAAAGAAAATTTCCTCCGGCTCCGAATACCAGATTGCCCTCGAGGAATACAAAAGCGCCGAGGCGAAATATCTTTCTCTTCGCGAAAAAACGGCCTATGACGGGTCGTGGAACCTTCTCCAGAAAAAAAGGGCGGCGGAACTCGCCGGGCTGGACCTGGAAACCGCTCGGCAAAAACTTCTGGCGCTGGGTTTGGCCCAACCGGAGATTGCCGCCTTGCCAAACCAGACGGGGAGCGTCTTCACGCGCTATGAATTGCGGGCGCCCATCGACGGCGTCGTGGTCCGGAAACACGTCGCGGCGGGAGAGGCGGTAAGGAAGGACGCGGACATTTTCCTGCTCGCCGACCTTTCCGAGGTGTGGGTGAATATCGCCATTCCCGCGAAGGACGTAAAAAACGCCCGGTTGGGGCAAAGGGTCAGGACGTATTCCGAAAACCTTGGGCTGGAAGCGGAGGGGACGCTCGACTATCTCGGTTCGATCGTCGACGAGAGGACCCGGACCGTCACGGGCCGCGTCGTCGTTCCCAATCCCGAAGGGCGCTGGCGGCCAGGGGCCTTCGTGACGGCGGAACTGCTCCTGGAGGAAAATCCCGTTCCCCTCGCCGTGCCCGCGGAGGCCATCCAAACCTGGCGCGACGGGCCGGCGGCGTTCGTCAAATACGGCGATTTTTTCGAGGCCCGGCCGTTGAAACTGGGGAAAAGCGACGGCGAATTCGTCGAGGTCCTCCGCGGCTTGAGGCCCGGAGAACGGTTCGCCGCGAAAAACAGTTTCACGGTGAAAGCCGAAGCGGAAAAAGCGTCGGCTACCCACGACCATTAACCCGGATATTGTATGAGTCGAGAATTTTCTGCTCGAATCGAAAGCTGGGAAATCCCCCTCGGTCCCCCTTTTTCAAAGGGGGAAGGAAAGACCCCCCCTTTAACAAAGGGGGGCTGGGGGGATTTAAAAACCCCGGCACAAACTGTCCCATCTCCTATTTCCGGTGGACGTTGTCTCCCGGTTCCAAGCGGTCTCCCGTCAATTACCCCCTTTTGTTCGTGCAATATCCGGGTTAAGAGGGCCCTTTCCCATGCTTGAACGCCTGATACAATTCTCCATCAAACAAAAAGCGCTCGTGTTATCGGCCGCCTTCGGGATGGCGCTGATCGGGGCGTACAATTTTCAGCGTCTGCCCATCGACGCCGTGCCGGACATCACCAACGTCCAGGTCCAGGTCAATACCGAGGTCCCCGGCTATACTCCCCTGGAAGCGGAGCAGCGAGTGACGTTCCCCATCGAGACCGTTTTGGCGGGGACCCCCCGCTTGAGGGAAACGCGTTCCTTGTCCAAATACGGTCTTTCGCAAGTGACCGCGATCTTCGAGGACGGCACGGACATTTATTTCGCCAGGCAACTGGTCGGATCGCGCATTCAACAGGTCAAGGAGAAACTTCCGAAAGGGGCCGAACCCATCATGGGCCCCATCGCCACCGGCCTGGGGGAAATTTTCATGTGGTCCGTCGGCCAACGGGAAGGCTTCAAGAAGCCGGATGGGACCCCTCATACCTTGAGCGAATTGAGGACCATCCAGGACTGGATCGTCAAACCCCAGCTTCGTAACGTCCCCGGAGTGGCGGACGTAAACAGCGTCGGGGGATACGTCAAGCAATACCATGTCGCTCCGGACCCGGAAAAGCTGATGGCCTTTGGAATATCGTTCCGGGACGTATTGGAGGCCTTGGCCGACAACAACGCGAACGTGGGGGCCGGATATCTGGAACACGGCGGGGAACAGTATCTCATCCGCGCGCCCGGCCAGGTGACGGGATTGGAGGACATCGAACGGACCGTCATCGGGTCCCGCGGCGGCGTCCCGATCCATATCAAGGATGTCGCCGAAGTGTCGTTGGGAAAGGAACTCCGGACCGGGGCGGCAACCTTGGATGGCGGGGAAACGGTCCTCGGGACCGTTTTTATGTTGCAAGGGGAAAACAGCCGGACGGTCTCCTCCAAGGTCGAGGAAAAAATGGCGGAAGTGAACAAGACGTTGCCGGAAGGGGTGGCGGCCAAAACGGCTTATAACCGGACCAAACTGGTGGACGAAACCCTGAAAACGGTGAGGAACAACCTTTTGGAAGGCGCGGCGCTCGTCGTCCTGGTCCTTTTCCTGGCGCTCGGAAACATGCGCGCCGCCTTGATCTCGGCATTGATAATCCCTCTTTCCATGTTGTTCGCGGTCACGGGGATGACGATCGACAAAATCAGCGGAAACCTGCTGAGCCTCGGCGCCATCGATTTCGGAATCATCGTGGACGGTTCGATTATCATCGTGGAAAACTGCGTCCGCCGATTGGCTGAGGAACAACGCAAGTTGGGGCGGGCTCTTGGCCGGGACGAACAAACCGAGATCATTACCGAGGCCGCCCAGGAAGTTTCAAGGCCAAGCGTTTTCGGCGTGTTCATTATCATGATCGTCTACCTCCCGATCCTGACCCTGGAGGGGATCGAAGGCAAGATGTTCAAACCGATGGCGTTCACGGTCCTGGCCGCATTGACCGGCGCGATGGTCCTGTCCATCCTGTTCGTCCCCGCGATGGTGGCCCGGTTTTCCTCGCGCCCTGTTTCGGAAAAAGAAAACCCCGTCCTTAAATGGGCAAAAGAGACCTATTCGCCTTTGCTGGACCTGGCCCTGCGGCGCCGGACCGCTGTCGTTACGCTGGCGATCGTTTTGGTGGCCCTCAGCCTGTTGTTGGCCACGCGCATGGGGAGCGAATTTCTTCCCACGCTGGCCGAGCGCGACATCGCCGTTCACGCTTTACGCATCCCGGGGACCAGCCTGACCCAGGCGATCGAAATGCAACATGTTTTGGAGAGGAAAATAAAGGAGTTCCCCGAGGTGGATTATGTTTTTTCAAAGATCGGCACCGCCGAGATCGCGACCGATCCGATGCCGCCCAGCGTGGCGGACGTGTTTGTCATGTTAAAACCGAGGCCCCAATGGCCCGACCCGGACCGTCCCAAATCCGGCCTCATTGGAAAACTGGAGGAAAACCTTGGAAAACTGCCGGGGAACAAATATGAGTTTACCCAGCCCATTCAGATGCGGTTCAACGAACTCATCGCCGGCGTCCGTAGCGACGTGGGGGTGAAAGTGTTTGGGGACGACCTCGATGTTTTGCTTGAAGCCGCGGGAGAGATCGAACGCGCGCTCCGGGAAGTTCCGGGGGCGACGGATGTCCGGACCGAGCAGGTCGCGGGCCTCCCCGTCATGACCGTCCAACTTGACCGGGAGGAGATGGCGCGGTTGGGGCTCAATGTTTCCGACATTCAGGACGTCGTCGAAATCGCCATCGGCGGAAAATCCGCCGGCCAGGTGTTTGAAGGCGATCAACGTTCCCAACTGATTGTGCGGTTGCCCGACGATATTCGGGCCAGCGTGGACCGGCTGAAAAGAATTCCCATCCCCTTGAAACGGGATTCGAGTTCGCGGGTTGCTTTCTCCGGACCCATTCCGCCCGGAAGCGGTCAAAATCCAAATTACATGCCTCTCGGTTCGGTCGCGGACTTTAAAGTGGTAAGAGGGCCCAATCAAATCAGCCGGGAAAACGGAAAACGGCGGGTGGTGGTCACGGCCAACGTGCGGGGCCGCGACCTCGGCTCCTTTGTCGAGGAGGCGGAAAAGACGATGGAGGAAAAAATCGCGCTTCCCTCCGGCTATTGGATCTCCTGGGGCGGGCAGTTCGAGCATTTGATTTCCGCAGGCAGGCGGCTGTGGGTCGTCGTTCCCGCCACTCTCCTGCTGATTTACCTCATGCTGTTTTCCGCCTTGGGTTCCACGAAGGACGCCCTGCTGGTTTTTACCGGCGTTCCCCTGGCGTTGACCGGAGGCTTGTTTTCGCTCTGGACCAGGGGCATTCCGCTATCCATCTCGGCCGCGGTCGGTTTTATCGCCCTTTCCGGAGTCGCCGTGCTGAATGGTCTGGTGATGATATCCTTCATCGACAGGCTGAGAAAAGACGGCGTTCCCTTGGAGGAGGCGATTCGACAAGGTTCGCTGACCCGGCTTAGACCGGTGTTGATGACCGCGCTTGTCGCATCCCTGGGGTTTCTCCCCATGGCTGTCGCGGCCGGAACGGGAGCGGAAGTTCAACGCCCGCTCGCGACCGTCGTCATAGGGGGCATCCTTTCGTCAACCGCTCTTACCTTGCTTGTCCTGCCCGCCCTATACCGGATTTTTCATGGCCCCAAGGCTAAGAGCGTCTAACAAAATGAACCGATTGACTCGACGCTCAAATCACCCCCTCCCTCGAGGGAGGGGGCTGGGGGAGGGTGAAGACGGCTTTTCACCCCCACCCAACCTCCCCCTCAAGGGGGAGGAAGTTATGGGAATTTCATTTTGTTAGACGCTCTAAACGGACAACGTGAAAAAAGGGATGTCCTCGTTGCAAAGGTTTTTGACAATTCCTCGGCCGGTCTGCTAGTTTATACGGCATGACCCTGCGCATCCATAACACCCTCACGGGGAAAAAGGAAGACTTCGTCCCGCTCCGGGAAGGGAAGGCCGGGATGTACGTCTGCGGGGTGACCGTCTACGATTACTGTCACGTCGGGCACGCCCGGGCCGCGACGGTGTTCGACACGATCTACCGCTACCTGCGATACAAGGGGTACGAGGTCGAGTACGTCCGCAATTTCACCGACATCGACGACAAGATCATCAACCGCGCCAACGAGGAGAACGTCCCCTGGCAGGCGGTGACGGAGAAATACATCCGCGCCTTCCATGAGGACATGGGGCGGTTGAACGTCGCGGCGCCCACCCACGAGCCCCGGGCCACCGAAACCATCCCCGAAATGATCGCGATGATCGCCTCGCTCGTCGAGCAAGGGAAGGCCTACGAGCTCGACGGCGACGTGTATTACGCCGTGAAGACGTTCAAGGATTACGGCCAACTGTCCGGAAAAAAAATCGACGACTTGATCGCCGGGGCCCGCGTGGAGGTGAACGAACGCAAACGCGACCCCTTGGATTTCGCGCTGTGGAAAAAGAGCAAGCCCGGCGAGCCTTTCTGGGAAAGTCCGTGGGGCCGGGGCCGGCCGGGATGGCACATCGAATGCTCCGCCATGAGCCGGAAATTCCTCGGCGACCGGTTCGATATCCACGGCGGCGGCAAGGACCTGGTCTTCCCGCACCACGAGAACGAGATCGCGCAGTCGCGCGGGGCCACCGGCCATGCGCCCGTGAAATACTGGATACACAACGGGTTCGTCAACATCGACAAGGAGAAGATGTCCAAGTCGCTGGGCAACTTCTTTACCATACGCGACATCCTCGGCAAGTACCATCCCGAGGCGCTGAGGCTGTTCCTGCTCTCCAGCCACTACCGGAGCCCCATCGACTTCTCCGACCAGAACCTGGACGAGGCCGAAAAGACGCTGGACCGCTATTACGATTTCCTGGACGAGGCCGGGAGGGTTCTGGAGCCAGAGAAGGACCAGTTCGATCCCGTCTCCGAGGATTTCATGCAATCCCATGCCCTGTTCAAGAAATTCGACGAGGCGATGGACGACGACTTCAACACCGCCGTGGCGCTGGCCCACATGGGAGAAACGCTGAGGGCGCTGAACGCGTTGAAGGACGAGTTCGTCCAGTCCGCGAAAGACCCGATCAAGATGGCGGAACGGCCTTATCTATATATCAAGCTGGAAGCGGGGATGGCGGCCCTGAGAGAAACGGGCAACGTCCTGGGCTTGTTCTTCGCGGACCCGGTTGACTACAAGGCCCGGAAGCAGAAGAAAAAAATCGAGGAGTTGAAGCTGGACGCCTTGGAAGTCGAGCGGTTGATCGCCGCCCGGAATTCGGCGCGCGCGGCCAAGGCCTGGGGCCAGGCCGACCGGTTCCGGGACGAACTGGCCCGGATGGGCGTCGTCCTGGAGGACACCCCCGGCGGCACGATATGGAAGGTCAAATGACCGTCCCCAGGGAATACTTCACCGGGGACTACTTGAAATTCACCCGCCTTTATTCCCGCCTTGAAGTCCGGGAAGAGCTACCCCAACCGGGAATCCAGGAAAAAGTCATCCGGTGCATCTGGAACGACCAGTTGTTCAAGACAAGGGAGTTGCGGACCACCGAGGGGGAGAAACTGGAGATCCTCTTCCCCGGCTACTGGAACTTTGGAAGCGGCCCGGATTTCGCCAAGGCCATCGTCAAGGTGGACGGGAAAACCATTCAGGGCGACGTGGAGTTGCACGTCTATTCGACGGATTGGAAAAGCCACAATCATTCCGGCAACCCCGACTACGACAACGTCGTCCTGCACGTTTTCATGTGGAAAGGGCGCGGGAAGCGCCCGTCGTCAAACCCGCCCCGTCCCTCGCCGCGCCTTCCCGGAGCCCATATCTTCGAATTGGAGCTGAAAAGCTTTTTGAAAAAGGGCCTGCTGGAACTCGACGAGCAACTGGATTTCGACAACTACCCGGTCATCAACAAATTCAATTACGGACGTTGTCACGAGCCCCTGGCGAAACTGTCCAGGGAAAAAATGGCGTTCCTTTTGAGCGCCGCCGGGGACGCGCGGATCAACATCAAGATGAACCGCTTTCACGACCGGGTGATCCTCTATGGTTACGAACAGACGTTCCATGAAGGCGTCGCGGAGGCCCTGGGGTATCCCAACAACAAGAAACCCTTCCAGGCGCTGGCGGAACGGGTCCCCATCGCCGAGTTGAAAAATCTCCTGCCGGTCCAAATGAAGGACAACGAAAGGGTCCTCCACGTCCAGGCCATCCTGTTTGGAGTTTCCGGTTTGCTCAACTCGCGGTTTTCGGATCCCGACGCCGTTGCGCCCGGCGGCAAGGATTATTTTTCGTCTCTTTTCCGGTTCTGGGAGAAGTACAAGGACCGGTTTCCCAAGACGCTATCGGACGCGGGAGTCTGGAGGCTGGGGGGGATCCGGCCGGCCAACTACCCGTACCGGCGGATCGCGGCGCTCAGCCGTCTCGTCGTCCGGCACTGGCGCCGGGGGATGTTCGCGGACTATATCGACCTGCTGAAATCGGCCATTTCCATTTCCGGGGACAAAGGGTATACTATGCCCCCGGCAACGGCCAGAAAGATCGAACGGTTTTTTTGCGTGGAGTCCCCGGACTACTGGTCCGACCATTATTCCCCCAACGGCAAGAAACTTTCCCGGCCGCAACAGGTCCTGGGGCCCGACCGGTCAAGGGAGATCACCGTCAACATCGCGATCCCCATCGGGTTGATTTACGCCCGGGCCGGCAAGTCGACCTCCCTGGAGGCGGCGCTCGGCTTTCTGTTTCAATCGGGGAAGAGTCCCGCGGAAAACAAGCAGGTCCGTTTCATGAAGCAGTATATCCTCGGGGACAGGAAAGACATGGTCCAACTGCTGTCCAGCGACAAGCAGACCCAGGGGTTGATGCAGGTCTACCAGGATTTTTGCGCGCAAAACGAGAACAACTGCACGCGTTGTCCGTTTCCCCGGATCGTCGGAGAGTATTTCGCTTGAACGGCCGCTGGCCGCGGATGCCCCGCCTCGCGCTTGCGCCGAGGCGGCGTTGAGTCCAGCGGTACGCTGGCCGGGGAACGCCCCGGAACGAAAATGGCCAAACCCGGATTGCCCTCGATGACGATTATTCGCCATCCGGGTCAAGCAGGTTGAGTCCAGCGGCACGCTGGGCCGTTATCCCTTGATTAATGGGCCTTGGCGCGATAAAGTATAGTCATCCTATTCAATTTATAAGGCGTGTGTTGCATGGACCATCTGGACGAACTGGAAAATCAAAGCGTATTCATCCTTCGCGAGGCGTATAAGAAATTCAAGAACCTGGCGATGCTGTGGTCGATCGGCAAGGACTCGACCGTATTGTTGTGGCTGGCGCGCAAGGCCTTTTTCGGCCATTGTCCCATCCCCCTGGTGCACATCGACACCAGTTACAAAATCCCGAAAATGATCGAATACCGCGACAAGATCGCGAAGGAGTGGGGGGTGACCCTGGTGGTGGGGCAGAACAAGAAGGCCCTTGACGAGGGGATGAACCACACCAAGGGGAGGATCGTTTGTTGCGAGGCGCTGAAGACCCAGGGCCTGCAACAGATCATGGAGGCCAAGGGCTATACCGGCCTGATCCTGGGGATCCGGCGCGACGAGGAAGGCACGCGGGCCAAGGAACGCTATTTCTCCCCGCGCGACAAGAATTTCGAGTGGAACTTCAAGGACCAGCCGCCGGAGCTGTGGGATCAGTTCAAGACCACCTTCGCGGAGGGCACGCACATCCGCATCCACCCCTTGTTGCACTGGACCGAACTCAACGTGTGGGAATACATCAACCGGGAGAAGATCCCCATCATCGACCTTTATTTTTCCAACGCGGAAGGGAAGCGGTACCGCTCCCTGGGATGCGCGCCGTGCACCTTCCCCATCGACTCCCAGGCCAGGACTGTTCCGGAAATCATCGAGGAACTGAGGAACACCACGGTCTCGGAGCGCTCCGGCAGGGCGCAGGACCAGGAGAACACGTACGCCATGCAGAAACTGCGGGCGCGAGGGTACATGTGATGAACGATACGGTACAACTTTCCAACCTGTCCACGAAATTGATGCGGCTGGTCATCGTCGGCCACGTGGACCACGGCAAATCGACCCTCGTGGGAAGACTGCTCGCCGATACGGACAGCCTGGCGAAGGGGAAAATGCAATTTGTCCAGGACATCTGCGACCGCCAGGGGAAGGTCTTCGAGTTCGCCTTCCTGCTCGACGCCCTCGAGGAGGAACAGGAACAAGGCATCACCATCGACACCTCGCAGATATTTTTTAAAACGAGGAAGCGGTCCTACGTCATCATCGACGCCCCCGGACACAAGGAGTTCCTCAAGAACATGGTGACCGGCGCGGCGAACGCGGAGGCGGCGTTCCTGCTCATCGACGCGTTCGAGGGCGTGCAGGAGCAATCCCGCCGTCACGGCTACATCCTGAAACTGCTGGGCCTCACGCAGGTCGCCGTGGTCGTCAACAAGATGGACATGGTCAAATACGACCCGGAGGTGTATTACCGGATCAAGGCGGAATTCTCCTCCTTCCTGAACCCCCTGGGCATAGAGCCCAGGATGTTTATCCCGATCTCCGCCAAGCTGGGCGTGAACGTCGCGCGGCGGGGGGACGAGATGCCCTGGTACAAGGGGCCGACCATCCTCGAGATGGCGGACCAGTTCGAGAAGCGGCCGCCGCAGGACCATCTGCCCTTCCGCATGCCGGTCCAGGACATCTACAAGTTCGACCCGCGCCGGATCGTCGCCGGGAGAGTGGAGTCGGGGAAAGTCCGGGTGGGCGACAAAGTGGTGTTTTCGCCCTCCAACAAGACCGGGGTCGTCAAAACCATCGAGGGCTGGAGCGTCCCCACGCCGCCCGCCGAGGCCTGCTCCTCCCAGTCGGTCGGCTTCACCTTGACCGAACAACTGTTCGTGGAGCGCGGCGAGATCGTCAGCCTCGCCGACCAGCCGTTGCCCATCGTCTCCACCACCTTCGACGCCAACGTGTTCTGGATGGGCAAACGCCGGTTGGAAAAGGAACGAAATTACACCCTGAAGCTGACCACCCAGGAAGTCGCGTGCGAGATCGTGGGCTTTAGAAAAGTCATCGACGCCTCCACCCTGGAAACCTTGGAGGACCAGGACTACCTCGTCAAAAACGACGTGGCCGAGTTGACCATCAAGACCCGGCAACCGGTCGTCTTCGACCAGTTCGGCGTCATCGCGGAAACGGGCCGGTTCGTCCTGGTGGACGACTACGACGTCTGCGGCGGCGGCATCATCACCACCTACAGCCCCACCGCGAAAAAAGACAAGCTGAGGGACGAAGTCCGGCTACGGGATTTTCATTGGGCCGCGAGCAAGATAACCCCCGACCAACGGGCCTACCGCAACGGACACCGCGCCGCGCTGATTTTGTTGACCGGCAAGGCGGGAGTCGGGAAGGCCGTCCTCGCCCAGCTTTTGGAGGAAAAACTGTTCCATAATAATTTTCAGAGCTATCTGCTCGACGGACGGAACGTGCGTCTGGGCGTGGGCGCGGACATGGACAACGACCGGTATTTTGGCGACGGCGAAGCGGTCCGCCGTTTCGGCGAAGTCGCGAAACTGTTCCTCGACGCGGGGCACGTCGTTATTTCGACTTCGAACACGTTCAACCAGGAAGACCATTCGGACATCCGTATGTTGGCGGAACCCAGCCCTGTCGTGGAGGTCCGGATTTCCGACCAACCCCAGACGCATGGGGAAGTGGATATCGTCCTGAGGCCGGAAGAGGCCGGAAAGAAAACCGAAGCGATCAATAAAATATACAACTACCTGAAAGACAAGAAGATCCTCGTGGGACACAATTACTCGATCTGACTTTCATCATCGAGCCAAACCCCGGTCGCGCAAAAAAGGATTGACTTTTTCGCCCGGTATAGCAGAATTACGATTTTCATCTCTCAAGGATTGGACAAATAACGCAAAAAAGGGAGCCCATCGCATCATGCCCAAGATCACCCTCCAGAATATGGAAACCAAGGAAACCAAGACCTTCCAGGTGGGTTATGGCGCCAACCTGCGGAAAACCGTCCTGTTCCACGAGGGGGATGTTTACAAGGGACTGAACAAGTTCCTGAACTGCCGGGGGATGGGGATGTGCGGCAAGTGCCTGGTCGAGGTCGAGCCCATGGAAAACAGCGGCCCGCGGTCCATCATCGAGGACTTGCACAAGATCCCCGGAAACCAGCGGCTGGGATGCCGGGCCAAGGTCGTCGGCGACGTCCTCGTCCGCGCGGCGATCAAGGACTGACGCCGGGACCGTTCCAGGAGCGCCCAAATTTCAATTAATACCCAATATGAATTTGGACCTCGAAGGGGTTGGTTGCTTTTGCGACATACTCACACTCATGACACTCGGCCCAGCAACGACATCCGCGGGCTTCGCCGGGGTGGTCAAAATCCGGTTTGTCCCACCTAAAAATCACACCTTCCCTTTTAGCATGTTCGGGCCGCGCATGTTCATCGCGCATCGTTCGCCAAGTATATTCCTCGCTTAATTTTTTGATGGGTTTAATCTTTTTTCGGGTTAATTCCTCGCCCCTTGGGGCGTAGAATATTCGCGCGAGCGAATATATTCATAAGCGTATTTTTCGCGCGGTTGAATAGGTTGGAAAAAGGCCTGCCCAGCTTTCCTTGACGGCGGTAAAAGATTCAGGCAAACTGCTCCCGCCGTCCTCCGGGAGCGGCGCGGTTTTCCAGACCCGCGCGAATGTCCATCCCGGGAGCGGCCGCGCCCCGCTGGGGCTGGGACGGGATGGCGCTATCGGATGGAAACAAAAATTTACCGAGGACAATCGATGTTGCTTGAAAAAATCAAAGATAAGACGGCCCGGGTCGGAGTGGTCGGTCTGGGCTATGTGGGGCTTCCCCTGGCGATCGCGTTCGGCAAGGCGGGTTTTCATGTCGTCGGGCTCGATATCGACGGGTCCAAAATCGACCGGCTGGCCAAGGGCGAAAGCTATATCCGCCATATCCCCGCGGAATCCATCCGCGGCTTGAACGCCACGGGACGGTTCGCCGCGACCGGCGATTTTTCCTCGGTCGCCAGTTTGGACTGCGTCCTCATCTGCGTTCCGACTCCGCTCAACCACAACCGGGAGCCGGACATGAGCTTCATCGTTTCCACCGCCCGCCAGATCGCGCCCCATCTGGCCAAAGGCAAGCTGATCGTGCTGGAGTCCACGACCTATCCCGGCACGACCCGGGAGGCGCTGGGTCCGGAACTGGAGCAGGGGAGCGGGCTTAAAGCCAACGAGGATTTTTACATCGCCTTTTCCCCCGAGCGCGAGGACCCCAACAACAAGCAGTACAACACCGTCAATATCCCCAAGGTGATCGGCGCGGACACCGCTTACGCCATGGAAGCCGCCAACGCCCTCTATTCCTCCATCGTTTCCATAACGGTCCCGGTATCGAGCGCCATGGTGGCCGAGGCCGTCAAACTGATGGAGAACATCTTCCGCTCCGTGAACATCGCGCTGGTCAACGAACTCAAAATCGTATTCGACAAGATGGGGATCGACATCTGGGAGGTGATCGAGGCCGCCAAAACCAAGCCGTTCGGGTATATGCCCTTTTATCCCGGTCCCGGCCTCGGCGGGCACTGCATCCCCATCGATCCCTTTTACCTGACTTGGAAGGCGCGGGAATACGGCGTCTCCACGCGTTTCATCGAGCTGGCGGGGGAGATCAACGTTTCCATGCCCGATTACGTGGTCCAAAAAATTTTTCACGCGCTGAACGCCGCCGGGAAAAGCGTGAAGGGCAGTCAAGTCCTGCTCCTTGGCCTGGCTTACAAAAAGGACGTGGACGACGACCGCGAATCGGTCAGCTTCAAGATCATGGACGTTCTCGAACGGCTGGGCGCGGCGGTGGAATACAACGATCCCTACATCCCCGCGGTCGGCCCCAAGCGGGAATACCCGCAATTCGTGGGCAAAGCCAGCGCCTCTTTGAAAAACCTGGAAAGGTTTGATATAACCGTGATCTTGACCGACCATTCGGAGTACGATTATCCAGCCATCGTCGAGCGGTCCAATATCGTGGTGGATACGCGCAACGCCTGCGCGAAAATCAGATCGGATAAAATCGTCAAAGCCTGAGGGTCCGTTCCCGGACCGTTTCCTCCAACGTTCATTCCCGATACGATCCCATGCAATATTTGTTGAATACCGATCTTCTAATGAGGGCCTTGCAAAAAAAATCCGGCCTGGAAGCCGAGGTCCTGGAGCGGTGCCGGAAAAAAGAACTGAAAGGCTGGGTCCTTTCCTCGTCCATACCGGCGCTCTACGAGGACCTCCGGCAAAACGGGGACGACCGCGCCGCGAGAACGGAATTGAAGCGCCTGCTGGAGGGGATCGCCATCCTGTCTCAGACGGCCGCGGACATCCATGAGTCCCTGGATTCCTCCGGGCTGGATTTCGGTCCAGCCATGACCGTAAAGGCCGTCCGCGCCTTGGGACTGGACGGCGTGGCGACATCGAAGCCGGAAACGTTCAAGGGCGCCGATATCAAGGCGCGCACGCCCGGCGAGGTCCTGGAAATTCTGAAAGCCGGGGACAAATCGGACGACCGCGTTCCCTTGCTGGACATCCCGGCGTCCTATCACGAGGTCCTGTTCGACATGGAGCGGGAAATGGCCGAGGTCCTGCGGTCGGGACATTTCATCCTCGGTCCCCACGTCGCCCGCTTGGAGGAAAAAATCGCCCAATATTGCCACTGCCGTTACGCCGTCGGCGTCTCCTCGGGGACGGACGCCCTGTTGGTTTCCCTGATGGCCGCCAATGTCGGCCCCGGCGACGAGGTCGTCACCACGCCGTTCACTTTTTACGCCACGGCGGGGTCGATCGTCCGGGTTGGGGCGCGGCCCGTGTTCGTGGACATCGACCCCGCGACCTGCAACTTGAACCCGGACCAGGTCGAAAGCAGGATCTCGAAAAAAACCAAGGCCATCATACCCGTCCACCTCTACGGACAATGCGCGGACATGGAACCGCTCCTGGAAACGGCGAGAAAACACGGGCTGGCCGTGATCGAAGACGCGGCGCAGGCCATCGGCGCCTCGTACCAGGGCCGCAGGGCCGGGTCGTTGGGCGACTATGGCTGTTTTTCCTTTTTCCCCACGAAGAACCTCGGCGGGCTGGGCGACGCGGGTATGGTGACGGTGTCGTCCGAGGAGTTCTACCAAAAACTGGTCGTCCTGCGGACGCACGGCGCCAAACCCAAGTATTATCACAAAGTGGTGGGCGGGAATTTCCGTCTGGATACCCTGCAGGCGGCGGCGATTTGCGCCAAGCTCGACTACCTCGAAGGCTGGACCGAAAAGCGGAGGCAAAACGCATTCCGCTACGACCGGTTGTTGTCCGAGGCCGGGCTGATGGACCATGTCCAAACGCCGCAAGAGTTGGTCCCGCGCCACGTTTACAACCAATACGTGGTGCGCGTGAAAAATCGCCGGGACGATCTGAGGAAGTTTTTACAGGAAAAAAAGGTGCAGACGGAGATTTACTATCCTCTGCCGTTGCATCTGCAAGAATGTTTTGCCTCGCTGGGATACCGGGAAGGGGATTTCCCGGAATCCGAGAAGGCGGCGCGCGAAACGCTGGCCCTGCCCATCTACCCCGAATTGACCCCGGAACGGCAGGAATATGCGGTCCGCGTCATCAAGGAATTCTTTGCCTGATCCCCGCCAGAAATACTACAATGACGGGGATAACGACAAAATGAGGATCATTCCTCAAACCGCATGAATATTCTGGGGATCTCCGCGTTTTACCACGATTCCGCCGCTTGCCTGGTCGTCGACGGCGAAATCGCCGCCGCCGCGCAGGAAGAGCGCTTCACCCGCAAGAAACACGATCAAAATTTTCCATCCCGGGCCGTCGCGTACTGCCTCAAGGAAGCCGGCATTTCAGCGAAGGACCTTAATTACGTCGGGTTTTACGACAAACCGTTCATCAAGTTCGAGCGGATCCTGGAGACCTACCTGAGCGTGGCCCCGAAAGGCTTGCGGTCCTATCTCAAGGCCCTTCCCCCGTGGCTCAAGGAGAAATTGTGGACCCGCCGGAACATCCGCGAGAACCTGGGCTACTGGGGCCCGGTCCTGTTCGCGGAGCATCACGAATCGCACGCGGCCAGCGCGTTTTTTCCCTCGCCTTTCGAGGAGGCGGCCGTGTTGACGATGGACGGCGTCGGCGAATGGGCCACCGCCAGCATCGGCGCCGGGCGGGGCAACCGCGTGGAGATGCTCAAGGAACTGCGGTTCCCGCACTCGCTGGGACTGCTTTATTCCGCGTTCACTTATTATCTGGGGTTCAAGGTCAACAGCGGCGAGTACAAGGTGATGGGTCTGGCCCCTTACGGCCGTCCCCAATACGCGCATTTAATCCGGGAGCGTCTGCTGGACCTGCGCGACGACGGTTCGTTCCGCATGGACCTGGAATATTTCAACTACGTCTCGGGGTTGACCATGACCGGCGAGAAATTTCACGCCCTGTTCGGGGGGCCGCCCCGCCGGCCGGAGTCCCGGCTGACCCAGCGGGAAATGGACATCGCGGCGTCGCTCCAGGCCGTGACCGAGGAGATCATGCTGAAGATGGCGCGTCACGCGCGCCAGTTGACCGGCCTGAAAAATCTCTGTCTCGCGGGCGGCGTGGCCTTGAATTGCGTGGGCAACGGGAAAATCCTCAAGGAAAAAATCTTCGACGGCATCTGGATCCAGCCCGCCGCCGGCGACGCCGGCGGGGCGCTTGGCATCGCCCTGTTCGTCTGGCATCAGGTCCTCGGAAAGGAAAGACGCGTCAACGGGAAAGACTTCATGAAAGGAGCCTGTCTGGGACCGCGCTACGACAACGACGGGATCAAGGGATTCTTGGACCGCAACAAAATTCCTTACCGGCGGCTCGACGACCGGGAGTTGATCCGGGAAACCGTGCGCCGGTTGAAGGACGAGAAAGTGATCGGCTGGTTCCAGGGGCGGATGGAGTTCGGCCCGCGCGCCCTGGGAGCCCGAAGCATCATCGGCGACGCGCGAAGCCCGAAAATGCAGTCCGTCATGAACCTGAAAATAAAACACCGCGAATCGTTCCGGCCCTTCGCCCCCTCCGTGCTGGAGGGGAAGGTCCACGAATGGTTCGATATGGATTCCTCCAGTCCCTATATGCTCCTGGTGGCGGACGTCCGCGAGGACAAGAAGCGAGAAATGACCGAGGAGCAGAAAAAATTGTTCGGCATCGACCTGCTGAATGTCCCGCGGTCGCGGGTCCCGGCCGTCACGCATGTCGATTATTCCGCCCGCATACAGACGGTGGGCCGGGAAGCCCATCCCCGGTACCATGACCTGATCAAGGCGTTCGAGGAGGAGACGGGTTGCCCGCTCCTCATCAACACCTCGTTCAACGTGCGCGGCGAACCCATCGTCTGCTCGCCCGAGGACGCCTATCGATGTTTCATGCGCACGGAGATGGACTGCCTCGTCATGGAAAATTTCGTCCTCGACAAACTCGACCAACCGCCTCTCGCCGAGGATAGCGACTGGAAAAAGGAGTTCGAACTGGATTAGAATGCAAAGCGTCGCGGATGTTTTTCTTCAACTATTAATTCCTGGAGCGAAATGGAACGCATTAAAAAGGATTTGCTGGCCAGCGCCGAACTCAAGAAGGTCGTCGCCGAAACCCTGTCCGGAGAGATATACAAAGCCGCCCAGCTGATCAAGGAGAGCCTCGCCAACGGCGGCAAGCTACTGCTCATGGGCAACGGCGGAAGCGCGAGCGACGCGCAACACATCGCGGCGGAACTCGTCGGCCGTTTCAAGAAGGAACGGAAGGCCCTCCCGGCCATCGCCCTCACGGCGAACACCTCCACGTTGACCGCCATCGGCAACGATTACGAATACGCCTCCGTCTTTTCGAGGCAGGTCGAGGCCTTTGCCCGGAAAGGCGACGCGGTCCTGGGGATCAGCACGAGCGGGAATTCCGAAAACGTCGTCCGCGCCCTGAAACGGGCCAACGAACTCGGGGCCGCGACGATCGGCCTGTTCGGCAACGAGGGCGGGAAAGCGAAAGATTGCGTCCAAGTGGCCATCGTCGTTCCCTCCAGGGACACCGCGCGCATCCAGGAAGCGCACATCGCCATCGGGCACGTCATCTGCGAGATCCTGGAGCAGGACCTGACCAGGGAAAACAAGATTTAAATATTCAAACGGCGCCGCCATGGCCCTTACGAGGCGCATAACAAAATGAAATTTCCCATAATTCCCTCCCCCTGAAGGGGGAGGACAGGTGGGGATGAAAAGCCGGGCAACCGTCCGGAGGCAACACAGCGATGACGCTGGCGCGGTCGCCGAAATGCGAATCCCCCCGGCCCCCTTTGCAAGGGGGAGCTACATCCCGCCTCGGCGTCAGCCTGAGGCGGCGTTTTTTATTGGTTTTATCCTTGCCGCGGTTTAGAATCGTTTTCATCGGACGGTTTCGAGGCGAGCCATGAAAAATCCGCTTTCGCGCCCTTCTTCTCCGGCTTTCCGCGGACTTGTTATTCTGTTTTATCTGTTTTGTTGTTCTTTTTTCCTCCCCTCCTGCGCTTCCCTGCAATCGACTCAATATGCCGTAGATTTGTCCGAAGAGACGCTTCGAGCCGAAAAATTCATCTCGGATGGAGACTACGAAAGGGGGCTTGTCGAGTACGAAAAGGGCCTTAGGAAGTACCGCGCGCAAAAAGACGAATTGGGCGAGCTCTTTTGCCTGGAGAGAATGGGGTGGCTGTTCAAGGAAAACGGCGACTACGGCAAGGCCCTGAAGTTTTTTCTCGAAGCCTATCCCCTCGGCGCTCGCTTGAACGGCGACGCCGCGGAAATCGACGCCGATATTGGGGACATTTATCTGTTTTCGGGGGACGGCAAGCGAGCTGGCGAGTATTATTACAGGACCTTGAACGCCCACGAAAACTTCGTGTTTCCCACCTCGTTCAAGTCTGCTCCCAGCCAGAAAGAACTGTCCGAACTCATCCGGAAGGCCAAGGCCATAATTCACGCGCGCGTCAATCTTGGCGCGAAACTCTTGTTCGACCGGGAAATGGGCCCGGCGCGCGAAAACCTCAAGAAAGCCGAAGCCCTCATGAGCGACATTTTCAAGGTGATGGACCATCCTCTCTACGGCATGATGCTGAAGTCCGACTCCAGCCATCACGAGGGGATGGGATTCATCCGGTTTTTTCTGGGGGCCTATTATAAAGAAGCGGGACAGGTTGACGAGACAACGCGGTACCTGGCGTTGGCAAAAGAGAGCTTCGTCCAGGGGAAAAGCCGCGTCGGACTGGCGCTCGGCGAAGCCATGACCTTCCAGTTCGTCTGGCTTAACGACACGCGCGCCGCGGAAAACCTCGTGGCCCGCGGAGACTACGAAAAAGGCGTCGCGGAGTACCGCAAGCTTCTGGAAAAATTCAAGGCGGAGAACAAGCGGAAGCAGGTCCTTCTCTGCATGGAGAGGATCGGTTGGCTCCTGACGGAAACGGGGGAATACTCCTCCGCCCTCGACATTCTGCGCGAAGCCAGGGAAATCGGCGAGCGAACGAACGGAGATGCCGCCGAAATCGACGCCAGCGCGGGGGACGTCCACCTCTTTTCCGGGAATCCCGAAAAAGCCTCCGAACTCTATCTGGAAGCCCTGGCGACTCACAAAGGATTTGTCCCGCCCTCCGGACCTGTCAAGGTTCCCGACAGCGATCAGTTATACCAATGGGTCAGGAAAAGCAAAGCCATCGTTCATTCCCGCATCAACCTCGCCTCCGCCCATTATTTCGCGAAAAACCACCAAAAGGGTCTGGAGGAACTTGACGAGGTTGGCAAGCTGATCCAGGAAGTTTTGAAACAAGTCAACGATCCCATGAGGGGCGTTTTTTATCGCGCCGATGGGGACCTCCTCGAAGGCATCGGCCATTACTACACCGTCCGGGGGGCGCTGTTGGGCGAGATGCGAAAATTCGACGAAGCGTTTCGCCACTTCGACCTGGGAAGAGAAAGTTTCCTGTCGAGCGGGCGCCCCTTTGGCCTGCTCTTAAACCGGGCCCTTCGATATAAAACGGAGTTCCTCATGCCGGACAGAAAAATAAGCGGCCGCGATCTTGAGGAATACAACGCGTTCCTCGCCGAAGCGGAGGACCTCGGCGCCGTCGATGTGGTCTGGCGCGCGAGCCACGAGATAGCCGGGGCCCTGATAAAAAACAACAACTATCCTGAAGCCAGAAAATATCTCGCGCGAGCCGTAAATGCCCTGGAACTCACCCGGTCCAGATTGCGCGAGGACACCGTCCGGCAAATGTTCGCCTCCTCGGGACAGGACGTTTACGGGCGGGCGATCGACCTTCTGTTTGATATGGGCGAATACGCCGACGGTTTCGACTATCTCGAGCGGTCCAAGGGCCGGGCTTTTCTGGACATGCTGGCGGGACGCTCCCCGAAGGCGAAAAAAACCGTGGACCCCGCGTTGGTCCAAAAGGAAAAAGACCTGCGGGGCCAGATCGAAGTCGTCGGCAGGAGCCTGAAAACTCTCAAGGACGAGGACCGGAACGCGGCCAATCGAAAGTTCAAGCGGTTGTTGAAGGAGAATCGCGACGTCCTGGAGAAAATCAAGGACCAAAGCCTGGAATACGCCGCCACTTCCTCCGTCGCCGCGGTCCCCATAAAAAAAATAATGGGTTCTCTTCGACCGGGGACCGCTTTGATCTCATATTACGCGGGAGAGAAAAGGACTCTTGTCTGGGTCGCGACGCGCGACGCCATTACCGCCGTGGCTACGGACGCCGGGTCGGCCGAACTGGCGCAACTGGTCCAGGATTACCGCGACGCCATCGCCTCGCGACAGGAGACCCTCCGGCTGGACCTGGGGAAAAACCTCTCCGCGGTCCTCCTGGACCCGATAAAAAGCAAATTGGTTTCCATCGACAAACTGCTTGTCGTCCCCTCCGGCCCCATTCATTATCTTCCTTTTTCCAGCCTGCCCCTGGCGGGAAACCGTTTTCTGGTCCAGGATTACGCCATTTCCATTCTGCCGAACGCTTCCAGCCTGTTTTATCTGGACAAGGAAATTACCGCCAACAAGGACAGAATCCTGGCGCTCGGCAACCCCAAAAGAGAGAAAAAGGGACTGGAACTGGAATTCGCGGAGCAGGAGATCAAGGCCATTTCCCGGAACTTCCCCCGGAAAACGGTGTTGACCGGAGAACAAGCGACGGAGTCCTCGATAAAAGGGGGAAACCTGCTTGATACGGCGATCGTCCACTTTGCCGCCCACGGGCGGTATAACGCCAGGGACCCGCTCAAATCGGCCATCCTCCTCGCCAACGACCCGATGGAGGACGGCGACCTGGAGACGTTCGAAATCTATTCCCTGACCATGAATTCCCGGCTGGTGGTCTTGAGCGCCTGTCAGTCCGGCCTGGGGAAACTCGGCGGGGGCGACGAAGTCCAGAGCCTGAACCGCGCGTTCCTATATGCCGGGGCGGGCGGAGTGGTCGCCAGCCTGTGGAAAGTGTCCGACGAATCGACCTACAAGCTCATGCAATATTTTTACGACGACCTCCCCAAGGGAGCCGCCCTGGCCCTTAAAAACGCCCAGCTGAAATTGATGCGGGACTATCCCTCGCCTTACTTCTGGGCTCCCTTCTACCTGACAGGCAAAATGGACCTCTAAATGCGCGCGTCGCTCCATGGCCCGTTTTTCAAGACCGTCCTTTTCGGCGCGATCGTCCTCGGCTCGTGCGCCCTGGCCTCGTTGGCGGGGCAGACCCATTTGATCTCCGGCATCGAAAAGAAAACGCTCGACTGGCGCATGCGGTTTCGAGAGCCGGACCCCGCGTTCGGCAAGGACGTGGCCGTGGTCCTGCTGGACGATCCGGCGATGGACCAATACCCTTATCGCAGTCCCGTGCCAAGAGACATGCTGGCCCGCATTGTCGACGTCCTGACCGAGGCGGACGCCCGATGGGTCGGGCTCGACGTGTTTCTGAAAGACCCAAGCTGGGAAAAAGAAGACGGCGCGCTCGCCGATTCGCTACGCAAAAACGGGAGGACCGTCGTCGTCTCGGCCCTGCGAAACCGGGGCGGAAAAAAGACGGTCGATCTTCCCGGTCCGAAATTCCTGAACGCCGCTGTCGGCGTGGCCCTCGCCGACCTTCCCGTCGATCCCGTCGATCAAAGCGTCAGGGAAATCCAGCTTTCGTATTCCGCCGGTCCGCAGACCGTCGCGAGTTTGTCGGCGGCCCTGGTCCTTCTCGACCGTCGCGCGAAATTTTCTCCTTCAAAAACCGCCGTCCCGAATTTGCCGCCAGACCTTTTTCCGGAAATCGGGTTCGGCGGCGGCAACCGGATTTTGATAAACTATCAGGGCCCGCCCTCGACCGCCGCGGCAGGCAAGAACCCGATCAAGGTATTTCCCGCCTCGGCGGCGCTCGCCGGCGTCCTGCCGAAAGAATGGCTGGCGGGCAAATTCGTCCTGATCGGCGCCGGATACTCCGACGGCGCGGACACCCATCGGACTCCCTTTTACTCGCCCCAATACGGCCATGCCTTGACGCCCGGCGTGGAAATACACGCCAATGCCCTGGCGACTTTGCTCAGCGCAAAAACGGTCCGTTTCCCGCCGGCGCCCCTCTTTTTCGCCTCCCTTTTATTCGTCGCGGCCCTGGCCCTGTTCCTGGCGTTGCGTTGGCATGCCATTGCCGCCGTTCCGGCATTGCTCGGTCTCTTTTTCGCGTATTTCGCGCTATCCTTCTCGGTTTTCGAGAAAACGGACCTGGCTTTGCCCGCAGTCCCTTTCGCGGCTACGGCCGTTTTTTCCTTTGTCTCGGCCACGATTTACCGCTCCCTCACGGAGGGCGCTCAAAAGCGGTGGATTAAAAAAGCGTTTCAGATGTACCTCTCTCCCGAATTCGTCGAAATTCTGGTCGGCCAGCCGGACCGGCTTTTTCTCGGCGGCGAGGAGCAGGAGTTGACCATCCTGTTCACCGACTTGCAGGGGTTTACGGAAATATCCGAGCAGACTTCCCCGGCGGAACTGGTGCGCCTGCTCGGCGAGTATTTCGAGGGCATGACGCAAATCGTACTGCGGAACGGCGGAACTCTCGATAAATTCGTGGGGGACTCCATTGTCGCGTTTTGGAACGCTCCCGTGAAACAGGAAGACCATGCGCTGAAAGCCGCGGCCGCCGCCTTGGAGATGTTGAAATTCTCCGAAAACTTCAACCGCCGATTTTCGCAAGGGACAAAACGCGAAATCAGAACAAGGATCGGGATCAACACCGGCCGGGTCGTGGTGGGCAATATCGGCTCGAAAACCCGCTTCAATTACACCGTCATCGGAGACGAGGCGAATCTCGCCTCAAGGCTCGAGAGCGCGAACAAGCAGTATGGGACTTATTTGATGGCGAGCGAATCCACCTATCTGAAAATCAAGGACGCGTTCCGCGCCCGGCCGCTGGACTGTCTGCGCGTCAAGGGCAAGCGGAAACCGGTAAAAGTTTATCAACTGCTCGGCAGGATCGGCGAAACCCATGGAGAAGAGTTTGAAAAATTGATGGACCTGTTCCATAATGGTTTGCGGGCCTATCAAAACCGGGAATGGGACGCGGCGGTCCAGTGGTTCGAGTCCGCGCTCCTCGTTAGGAACGACGACGGCCCTGCGAAAATCTATCTGGAGCGTTGCCGGGCGCTTCGCGGCAATCCGCCCGGCGACGATTGGGACGGAGTGTATACGCTGACCTCCAAATAAGACCGCAGGCGCCCTTCGCGGCAAGCCATGACAACCTATCTGAAGAGAAAAGGCCCCTGCGTTTGCTTGGCGGCGTTCCTGCCGGTTTTCCTGCTCTGGGCGGCTCCCTGTTTCGCCTCGGCGGGCGTCGTCGTCTCCGTCAAGGGCAAAGTCGAAATCGTCTCCAAGGGGAAAACGCTGACGGCGAAATCCGGAAGCGTCCTGGAGCCCGGCGACACGATTAAAAGCCTCGACGGTTCCGCCACGCTCCTCCATGCCAGCGGTCGGATAATCGCGGTGGGAAATCGCGAGACGTTTACCGTCGCGGCGGACGAGGGCGCCGCTCAGCCCAGACAGAACCTGGCCGCCCGGGTCCTGGCCGCCGTCAAGGAAACCGCGCAAAAAGGAAGCTCCCCCTCCGTCAGCGGAATGGTCCGGGGCGGAAGCGAAATCGTCTTGTCCCACCCCCGCAATTCCTTTGTTTTCTCCCGCGAACTGCAATTCCATTGGACGGGTTTCGCCGGTTCGGAGGAACCGGAGATATCCATAATTTCGGGGAAACCGCGGTTCAGATACTCTTTTAAGGCGAAGATGGACGCGGGCCCCGTCCTTCTGCCCAAGGACGCCCCCGCGTTGCAGCCTGGCCGAAAGTATTACTGGAAAGTGGAAGGGTGGGACCCCGTCCACGCCAATATCCTTTCCTCGGGACTGGCATGGTTTGCCCTGCTCGCTCCCGACGCCGAGCAAAAGGCGGCTGAGGAAATGGCCGAAATCGACCGTCTGCGCGAGATCGACGGCGGCGCGAAAAAATTCCTTAAAGCGAGCCTCGCCTACTCTTACGGACTTTACCACCGTTCTCTTGAAATACTGCGGGATTCCCCCGACGGGGACGACGGGGTGAAAAATCTCTTGAGGGCCGTCCAGACGGAGATGGAGTAGATCTCTCCCTCAAGCCAGTCTTGGATTATCGGCCAAGTCTTCGTCCGCCTTGTTCGATAGCTCGTAATCAGCCATTCTTGAGGCGGGACTTTGCCGATTGGACGATCTTCCGGACTTTCCGGGAACTGGTTCCGCTTTGCCCGCCCTCGACGAGGGCCAGGTTTAAAGCTTCGCGTTGCCGTTGATCGTGGCGGATGAGATCGCGGATATAGTCGCTGGCATTGGCGTATTCGCCGCCTTTGATCTGGACTTCGATCCAGTCCCTCATCGGATCGGGAAGGGAAATGTTTAATGTGGCCATGGCGAGACTCCTTATAAAATAATTATGGCATACTTTGCCAGTATATGCCAACTTTATGCCATAAAAACACTTCGATCTCACATTTTTAAACCAGAGAACATAATTCGCTAATAGCGATTTTTTATTTGCGCTCTCCATTGGTTTCTGTGTACTTAGCGCGAGACGATTGGACAGATTCTCCCTCCGGGTTATTTAATCATGCGGCTTGATTGCCGGCATTTTGCTCCATTTTTTGATCCAGTAAATCCTTAAAAGTTTGCATGGGGGTTCTGCCCTTGCACCGGTATCCGGAGTGAACCCGCTGGGCGTTGCAGAACTCCAGGAAACGGTCGAGATCGGCGCGGTCACTTCCTCAAGCGGGCGATTTCGTCGCAGATGTGCCGGGCGAACGGGATGGCGCAGGTGAACGCGGGTGACACGGCGTTCAGCACGTGCATGGACGCGCCGTCGCCTTCCAGAACAAAGTCCATCTCCAGTTTCCTCTCCTTGATGTTCAGCAACTGCGCCCGGATTCCCGGTTTTCCCCACTTTTTATAGTTTTCCAGCCTGACCCCTTCGATCAGCGCGGAGGCCAGCGAGACCAGTTTGGAGCGCGAGTATTTTCCGATCTCCTCGAAGGCCAGCCGCTTGAAGTCGAAATTCGAAAAGGCGAACAGTCCCAACTGGCGGGCGACGATCTCGGCGAATTCGCCGAGATCGAAATTGTCCAGCGCCGAGTATTGTTCCCGCCAGAAAGCGGGGATGGCGGTGGGGCCGATCTTCGACCGCCCGTCGGGGGTCAGCGTGAAATGCACGCCCAGGAACGGGTTGCGCAGGTCGGGGACGGGATAGATGTGCGCGCGGAGGGCCCCCGGCGGCTCCTCCGAATACAGATAGAGCCCCTTGAACGGAAGGATGCGGTAGTCTTTTGAGAAACCAAAATCCTTCCCGATTTTGTCGGCGTACAGCCCGGCGACGTTGACGACGTACCCGGCCCGGATTTTCCCGGCGGAAGTGGAAACGCCGTCTTCAGCGCGCTGGAGGTAGCGGACGCCGACGCGCACGCCGACGCCTTCCCGGACCGCGTCGGTTTTCATGGCCTGCATCACTTCCCTGGGGTCCACGGAGGAGGTCGTGGGAGAAAGCAGGGCGCGCCCGCGGGTCTTGACGCGCGGCTCGATGCGTTTCGCCTCGGCCTCGGTGATGTCGTGCAGGGGGACGCCGTTGGCTTTCCCCCTTTTAAGAAGCTCGTCGAGAAAGGGCCATTCGCTCTCGTCCCTGGCCGCCACGAGTTTCCCGCATTTGTTGATTTTAAGTCCCTTGGATTCGCAATACTCCGTCAGCAGGACGTTTCCCTGGCGGGAAAACCTGGCCTTGAGGCTGTCGGCGGAGTAATAAAATCCGGCGTGCAGGACGCCGCTGTTGCGCCCGCTGGCGTGCAGGCCGCAATCGTCCTCCTTTTCGATCAATACGACCCGGGCGCCGCCGGACCGGTTTTTCAACTCGCGGGCGACGCTGACGCCCATGACGCCGCCGCCTATCACCAGAAAATCGCAATCGATCATTTGAAATCTCGCATCATGAGTTGAAAGCCACCTATGTCATTATGGGAGAGAATATACTAAAATGACGCGGATTTTCTAGAAGCGTCTAACAAAATGAACTGATTGGCTCGACGCAAAAGCTACCCTCTCCCTTCCATGGAGGGGGCGGGGGAGGGTGACCCGCGTGAACGCTGGACCCGGCGCCGCCTCAGGCTGACGCCGAGGACAGCCG
>JACQQK010000092.1 GCA_016207065.1 Nitrospinota bacterium | reverse complement strand
GTTAAACGGACGGCTTTTCAAATCCCCCCTCGCCCCCCTTTGACAAAGGGGGGCGAGGGGGGATTTCGCAAAGGGAAACGTCTCCTCCAGCATGGGCGCTCCGCCAACCTCCATATGAATCCGCTCTTGGGAACAAAACCGCCCGCGAACTTCGGCGCCCCGCTCCCGGTCACCGCCGTGGTCGCCGCGGAGGGCTCGGAAAAAAAACTGCGCTCCTGCATCCTGGCCTTGAAACACTGGGTCGCGGAGGTATTGGTCCTCTGCCCGAAAACCGACGCCGGGGTCGAGGAAACGGCCCGGGAGTTCAAATGCCCGGCGATATTTTGCGGCCCCGCCAGCGTCGAGAAATTATGGGAGAAGGGGATCAAACTGAGCGCCACGCCCTGGCGCCTCCTTATCCGTTCCAACGAAGTGACGACCGGACAATTGCGAAACGAGATCCACGAGAAAGTCCAATCGCCGCATGGCGGGCCGGTTTCCTTCCGCCTGCCGCGCGCGACGGTCTTCCTGAAAAAAAGGCTCAAATACCCCCTGCAATGGACGGGCTTGCCGCCCTCGCGCCTGATCCATATACCGGAGGGGTCGGCGGTCCCCGGCCTGAGCGATTTACCGGCCGGGCCGCCGCTGACCGGCGGCGAACTCATTTCCTACGGCGACGAGGACCTCCATGAAACCGCCGTCCGTTGCCTGGAGCGCGCGGAACGGGGCGCGGACAAACTGTTCGACGCCTCGCCGGACATCCCGGCGCCCGGGCTCGTGAAACTCGCGGCCCGCTCCCTGCCCGCGGTTTTTTTCAAGACGTATTTCTTGAAAGGCGGGATCAAGGAAGGGTTCGAGGGGCTGGTCTTCGCCCTGGCGGACCAGACGGCCGCCCTCCTGGCCCTGCTCCGCTATCATGAAAAATACGTCCGTAGCGGGCGGCAGGCGCTCGCGCGCATCGGGCCTTTACGGAGCGTCCTCGTGGTGAAACTGCGGGACATCGGGGACAATATTTTGAGCGTGCCCTTGCTGAAAAGCGTCAAACAGAACCTGCCCGGCGTATCGGTTTCGGTCCTCGCCTACTCTTATTCCCAGGCGGTCTTCGAAAACAACCCCCACGTGGACAAGGTATTCGGGATTTCCAAAAATCCGGACGCCGGGGAGATCGACCGCATGGCCGGGACGCTGAGCGCCCGCGGTTTCGACGTGGTGATGAACCTGCACGCGGGCGGCCTGTCCGCGAAACTGGTCAAAAAGATCAAGAGCCCATGCCGGATCAACAACCATTACGTGGGGCGCAACCGGCACAACGACGTCCTGGCGGAGGAATCGGACTACTACCGCTCCGCCATCGAGCGCGACCTGGACTGCCTGCGGAGCCTCGGTTTTAATCCCGCGCCGTCCCGTCCGGAACTTTTTCTAACGGACAGCGAGATTCAATGGGCGCGGGAACATCTCGTCCGGCACGGTTTCGACCTGGACAAGAAGATCGTGGCGGTCCACCCCACGGCCTCCGCGGAAGTCCGGGAATGGGGCATGGAACGGTTTGGGCAATTGATCGAACGGATCAAAACGCGCCACCCGCAGGTCCTGGTCATCTGCTCGGAATCCGAATATCCCCGCGTCCGTCCCTTGACGCGGAACGACCCGCGCCTGGCCGTTTTCCATCAAATCAGCGTCCGGCAGATGATGGCTGTCGTCCGCGAATGCGACCTGGCGATCGACAACGATTCCGCGATCAGCCATATCGCGACGGCCTTCGGAGTCCCCGCCCTGGTCTTTTTCAGCCAGGCCATACGGCAAATATTCCGGCCCTACGACGAGACGCGCGACCGGCACAAGGTCCTGTACCGGGACGTCCCCTGCCGGGAGTGCAAGCTTTCCCATTGCGACCACAAGACCTGCCTCGACTTCCCCGCGGACGAGGCGTTCGCTGTAGCCATGCAATTGCTGGAAGGCCCCCCTCCGGAAAGTTGAAAGCGCGACTCCATGTGGTTCGAAAACCTGCTCCGTAAATCGCGACGGCCTTCGTTTCCGCCCAAAAACATATTCGTCGGGCTGATCGGCGGCGTGGGCGACCTGGTCCTCGCGGCGCCGTCCGTGGCGGAGCTCAAGAAAAAATTCCCCGAGGCCTCGATCTGTTTCGGGGTCGGTCCGCCGCCGTTCCATAGCGCGATCAAGAACGACCCGCACATCGACCGGTTCGAAACGCCCTTCGCGTACAACGTCTGGAGGAAAAGAGAACGCCGGGCGGTGGAGAGAAAAAAGGCGGAGGAGTTCGACCTGACGCTCCTGCTGGACAACCCGGACCGCGATTGGTGGAAGGCGAAAAAACACTTGATCGACATCTATGCCGAGCGGTGCGGCGTGAGCCTGGAAACCCGCAGGCCGGCGATGTATCTTTCCCGGGAGGACGAGGCCCAGGGAGACGAGGTCCTGCGCCGGCTCGGCATCGCCCGGGAGGACAAATTGATCGTCCTGGCCCCCGAGGCGCGGTCGAAGAAGGAGATCAAGGAATGGCCGCATTCCCATTTTACCCGGTTGATCGAGACCATTCACAAGGAGCGCTGTGTTAAAATGGTAACGTTCGTTTCGCCATCCGATTTGCGGGAATACCCGGGGACCGCCGTCGTCAAGGACCCGCCCATCGGCGCGGCGGCCGCCGTCATCCGGCGCGCCGACCTGTTTATCGGGCTGGACAACGGCCTGACCCATATCGCCGGGCGCTTCGACGGCAGGATCGTGTCCGTCCACATCGGTTTCCCCGCGGAATGTTGCGGCGTCTTGTCGCCCAACGCGACGGTGATCGCCCATGAACCCTTTTGCCGGCCGGACTCCATTCCGGTCGAGGAAGTCTACGAAAAAGTGGACGGCCTTTTATAATTCCATGCTTGTTACCCATTGGCGACACCGTATCAACCGCATCTTCATCAAGCTGGGCTACCGGCTCGGGTTTGCGAAAATCTTTTCCATGCCCAAGATGCTCTCCATCGATCCCACCAACCATTGCAACTTGCGGTGTCCCTTGTGTCCGACCGGGTTGGACGACCCCAACGTGGAGCGGGGCCTCATGAAACTGGAACAGTACAAATCGGTCATCGACCGTTTGGGAAAGTGGCTCCAGTCGGCGAACCTGTATAGCTGGGGGGAACCCCTGCTCAACAAGTCCTTCGTGGACATGCTCCGTTATACCTCCAAGGACCCGTTCCGCATCCGCACGATTTCCAGCGCGAACCTCAACATCCTGTCCGCCGCGCAGATCGAGGGCCTGGTCGCCTCGGGGCTGGACAAGCTGATCGTCTCCTGCGACGGCGTCTCCCAGGAGGTTTACGAAAAATACCGCGTCGGCGGAAAAGTGGAGACCGTTTTCGAGAACATGAAAAAACTGGCCGCCGAGAAGAAACGCGCGAACTCGCCGATCCGGATCGTCTGGAACTACCTCGTGATGAAGCACAACGAGCATGAAATCGACCTGGCGAAAAAGATCGCGGGCGAGATCGGCGTCGAGATCACGTTCGGGCTCATGCGCACCAACTTGAAGGACGACATCCTGCAACCCGCCGAAGCCAATATCCAGAGGGACCTGGAGTGGATCCCGGAATCCCCCGAATTCAACCCCTACAACGTCGCGGCGAAAACCCGCAAAAAACCGCTGTCCTTCTGCAAGCGGCCCTGGCAGGAAACCTTCGTCAACTGGAACGGCGACGTCTTCCCCTGCGGTTGCGTGGTCACGGAAAAGAAGTACCGCATGGGCAACGTCTTCGAGAAGGATTTCATGGAGATCTGGAACGGCGAGCGTTACGTCTCGGCGCGCAAGGAACTGCTCGGAAAACCCAACGATATCGAAACGGTCTGCCACGTCTGCAAGCGCAACGGATATTACACCCCGTGACGGCGGGCGCCCCTCGATGAAGAGAATCCTGGCGATCAGCGTTACGGGCTTGGGGGACAGCCTCTGGGGGACCCCGGCCCTGCGCGCCTTGAAGAAATCCTTCCCCGGCGCGCGCGTCGATTTTCTGGTGGACGCAAGGTGGGCGCCGCTGTTCCGCGGCAACCCGCATATCGACCGCATCCTGGAATATCGAAAACCCTGGCTGTTCCAGTTCGGTTTCAAATTCGGATTGTTGCGCGAGACCTACGATCACGCCCTCATCTTTCACGCCAACCGGGACGTGCGGCGGGTCCTCCCCTGGTTGCGAAGCCGCCAGGTCCTGGCCCATCAAAACTTCGATTTTCTTCCCGAAGACCAACGCATACCGATAGACGGCCCCTTGCACGGGATTCAAAGACGGTGGGCGTTGATCGAGAAAATCGGGGCGGCGCCGGACGGCGCGCGCATGGAGTTGTTCCTCGACGGCCGGGACGCCGCGACGGCGGCGGAGTTCATGGAGAAAAACCGTCTCGCCCCGAGGGAGTTCGTTTACCTCAACGTCGGCGCCTCCCTGGCCCACAAACGATGGCTCCCGGAGCGGTTCGTCGCTTTGGCGCAAAAACTGTCGGAAGACTATCCGTACAAAATCGTCCTGGGGGCGGGACCGGGGGAGAAACCGCTGGTCGATTCCATATCGGCCCAATTGGACCCGTCCAAAACGGCAAACGCCTGCGACCGGCCGGTCCGCGACAACGCTTGTTTGATCGGCCAGGCCCGCCTCATGGTAACGTGCGACAGCGGTCCCATGCACATCGGGTTCGCCTTGAAAGTCCCCGCGGTGGCGCTGTTCGGCGTATCGGACCCCGGCCAATCGGGGCCGTTCGGGTTGGACGACAACCTCTGCTGGATCGTCCGATCCCCCGTCAATCCCTATTTCCACGCGGCCGGCGACCGCGCCGGGGCGAACGGGCCAGACTTGGATCGCCCTCGACGGTCGCCGCCCGCCATCCGAGTCGGGCCCGTTGGGTCCAGCGGCATGCTGGCCGACGACCGTTCCGACTGCTTCCGGCAGATCAGCCTGGACATGGCGTGGGAAAAAGTTCGGGAAGCGCTTGCCCTCTCCCCCTTTGGCAAAATCCCCCCAGCCCCCCTTTATTAAAGGGGGGTAGGTTTTCTCCCCCTTGCAAAGGGGGCCGGGGGGATTTGAAATCTCCGTTACAAGGGGGAGACTCCGGCTTCGCGCCCTATCCACGCGCCAGGATCGCCTCGACCTCTTTAATGACGTCCTCCGGGGCGATCAGCCGCTTGCATTCGGCGTCCCCAAGGTCGCACTCCTTCCTCCGCGTGCGCGAGTTGCACGGACTGCAATACAGGTTTTTATACACGACGGCGTGGCCCTTGCCCCACGGGCCCCAGATGGCGGGATTGGCCGTGCCGAACAAGGCGACCGTCGGGGTCCCCATGGCCGCGGCCAGGTGCATGTAGCCCCCGTTATGACAGAGGACGAACCGGGCGCGCCGCGTAATGGCGGCCAGCTCCTGAAGGCCGGTTTGGATGAAGGCGCAGGGCGCGTCCCGGACAAGCCCCAGCACGGCCCGGGCCTGGTCTTCCTGCCCCGGTCCGCACGCGAGGACTATTTTAAGTCCGTCATGGGAATGGAAATAGTCCGCGAGGGCCGCGAACTTGTCGAATTGCCACTGGTCGTAAATCTTTCGGACGCCGGGATGGATGACGCAGAACGGGTCTCCCGGCGCGATCCCGTTTTGCGAAAGGATATCGTCGCCGCGTTTTACGCCGGCTTCGGAAATATGGACCGCCGGGGCGATTTCCTCGAACGCCACTCCCATTTTCCGGATCAATGCCACCTGGTAATCGATGGGGTATTTCGGCTGTAGGTCGTCGAACGTCAATCGGACGTTATAGAGGAACGAGCGCTTGGCGTACTTGTTGCCGATGCGGAATTTCGCCCCGGAGAGGAAACACATCCCAGCCCCCCTCGGCCCTTCGTGCATGTCGATCGCCGCGTCGTACCGGTTCGCGAACAGGCGGAAATAAAACCGCAGTTGTTCCAGCGGGGAGCTTTTCTTGAAACAGAGGACTTCGTCCACGGCGGGATGGTCCTTGACGATATCGTACGCGGGCGGCTCCACGACGACGGTCAAATGCGCCCGCGGCCAACGCTTCTTCAGCGGGCCGTAAACCGCCGTGTTGTAAATCACGTCGCCGATGGAGCGCAGTTTGATAAGCAGGATCCTCGGGTTGGCGGGCAAAAGTCCCGGGTCGAATGTCTCCACGCTGGTCGGTCCTCCCGCTCCATTCCTCAACTCGATTTACGCGCGACTTTGCTCACGACGGACAGCAGACGCTCCTCCAAAACCTTGATGTCGTACAGCCGGACGCAACGGTCGCGCGCCAGTTGGCCTTTCCGGCGCGCCTCTTCCTCGCGCTCCAGGACATGATCGATGGCGTCGGCCAGTTGTTGGGGGTTGCCCGGCTCGACGAGGTAACCGCAATCCGACAGGACTTCCGGGATATCGGAAACGCGGGTGGAGACGATCGGCCGGGCCATGGCCATCGCGTCGAAAATCTTCGCCGGCATCTGGCCCTCGGTGTCGCTGGTCTGGCGCTGAGGGACCGCCACGACGTCCGCCGACGCGAGATAGTCCCCCAACTCCTCGAAGGGGACCTGGGGGACCAGGGTCGTCCGGTCTTTTACCGCGGACCATTTTTCCGGGAAGGAAAAATTCTTTTCGACGCCGACCAGGACCAGATGCGCGTCCGCCGAGCGGACCCTCGACAGGGCGTCCGCCACGTCGTCGATCCCCTTGTGCGCGCGGGGCGTGCCCAGAAACATGACGATCTTCTTGCGCTCCAACCCCAGCCTGCGTCTGACCTTGAGCGGGTCGTGCCGGGCGGGGTCCAGCGCCGAGGTGTCCCGGCAATGATACAACAACTCCCCGGAGAACCGCCCCTGCAGAAAACGGTTGCTGACGGTCACGGCGTCGGCCAGGCCCGCGAGCTTTTCCATCAGCCAGACGTAAGGCAAACCGTTGGGGTTGGAGAGGTTCAAAAACCTGCCCAGCTTCCCCCAGAAGTCCGTATGGTAGAAAAAGCCCAGTTCCCAATCGTCGATGTCCACCACCAACGGCTTCCCCGTCCGCAGTTTGCCGAGCAGACCGAGCCCGAAACTCGTGGGACGCAGTTTGCAGGCGAACAGGATGTCCCCTTCGATCGCCTTCAGCATGTCGCGCGCGGTGCAAGCGAAACCGGGGTATCGCCTCCAGGGAAACAGCTTGACCGGCAGTCCCAGGTCCCGCAGGGGAAACCAGACGCCGCCGTTTTTCGCCGGGCCGATGAGTTCGACCTCGTAATGGCGGGACAGGACCCTGGCCAGGAGAGCGGCGCGGCCGAGCGAGTTGTCCGAGAGGTCCATGCACAAGAACGATATTTTCACTTTGGCAACGCCGTCAAGGACATGTTTTATTAGAGCGCTTGATAAAATGAGATTCTTCGCTGATGAGCGGAGCGAAGGGTCTCGTCTCCAAGACCGAAAACCGGCGGGGAGGATCAGAGGTAATTGTTCAGGCGTTGCCGGTCCGCCTCGCCCGATTCCGGCAGGTAAAGAAAACCGAACGTCTCCAGACGCCATACCAGCATATCCAGCCCCCGGAGCAGGGAAAACCAATACGGGACGACCCGAAAAAACGGTTTTTTGCCAAGACCGCTTCCGCACAGGATGAAATCCAGTAACTGGCGCCGGCAACGCCGGATCAGTTTCCAGTTCCCGCGCTCCCGCAGAATCCGGACCAGTTTGAAGAAATTGACGACGCTTTGGATCACCGGAGAACCTCCGCCGAATGGCTTTGCGAAAACACGTTCCATAATATATTATTAAAATCTTCGAGTAAAGAAACCCAATAACGCGAGACATGCCGAACGGGCTTTCCGGGACGTTGAGGATTCGACACGATGGGACCAAATGAACTGGAACGCGAGGCGCGCGGGAAGGTCCGCAACGAATCCCCCCTCGTCTTCCGTCACATGGAACATATGCGCCGGCTGGTGGGCATCGACAGCCGGAGTTTCAACGTCGGCGAATTCGAAGGCGACCGCAAGACCCCCTCGGACATGCGGGAAATCCTGCAAGCCGCGGAGGCTTATCTCCGGGACGCCGGGTTCGGCTACGTCAAGATCAACGAGCCGCCGCCGTCTCTGGGACGGGCGACCCCCGTCCTGCTGGCGGAAATCCATGCCGGCAAGGACAAACCCACGGCCCTCCTGTACGCCCACCTGGACAAGCAACCCTACATGGACGACGCAAAATTTGAAAAGTGGGACGGCGTCCCCCCCTGGGTCATGAGGTGGAACGAGGACAGGACGCGGGCTTACGGCCGGGGAGCGGCGGACGATCTCAGCGGCGTGGTGGCCATCGGCATGGCCGCGGACGCTTTATTGCAGGCCTGCGGGTTCGACCCCAAAAACCCTTCGCCCGCTGATCTGGAAAATCTCCCGTGCAACATCAAGGTCATTTACGAGACGGAGGAGGAGGCGGGCTCCCATTCCCTGGTCGAGCAAATCCTGCAGAACCGCGAATTTTTCTCCGGCTCCGACTTCGTGATCATCACGGACGTGATCAATCCGGCCCAGGGCGTCCCCGCGCTCACCGCTTCCCTGCGCGGGATCATCCTGGTCGAGACGGTCGTGAAGGCCGAGACGGTCCCCGGGAGAATCGACGCGCAGACCGCCCTGTACAAGCTCCTGTCCTCGCTCATCCGGGAGGACCATTCGCTGGCCATAGAAGGGATCGCCCGTTCGGATATCCCGCTCACGGACCAGGAACGGCAGGGTTATGCGCAGGTCCCCACCTCGGCGGAATCCTTGCGCGAGGCGGCGGGCCTTCTGCCGGAAACGCGCCTCGTCGTGCCGCCGGACAAGGCGGCCATCCTGGCGGCCCAACTCCGTAAATCCTACGTCAGCGCCCGTCCCGGCCACCGGGTGGCCGGGAGCGTCGTGTTTGGCGCGAGCGGGGCCCGCCTGGCGTTCCGCCTGCGGAAAGGAGTCGAACCGGGGGTTTTCAGGACCCGTCTGCAGGAGACGCTGGCGCGGTCCAACCGCTTTCAACTCAAGCTGAGAGTCACGGAAACTCCCTCCCCCGAGCCGGGATTCGCGGCGTTCGATCTTTTCCTGCAAGCGGCGGATAAAGATCCCCATTCCGGGGTCATCGGCGGACCGTTCCCCGTCGCCGAACTCCAGCTGGCGCGGATGATCGATCTCCTCGTGGGAGACGGCGGCGGCCTGAGAGACCCCGAGCTACAAGATTTTCTCGATGCAAAACAACCCGGCCCCGCGGTCTCCGTCCGGTCCCTGCGGGTGGACCACGACGGGTCCTCGCGCCCGTTCGCCGATGCGTCGGCCAAGGCCATGGTGGAGGTCCGGCTGGCGCCGGGGAACGACGAACGGCGGGCCCTGGAGTTTTTAAAAAATCACCTCCAGGAGAACAAGCTTCCGGGCTTTGCCTTGGAGTTCAAGGAGGAAAAAGGCGCTTCCCCGTGGATGACCGACCTCAACCATCCGGCATTCCCCCTGATGCTGGAGGCGCTGAAGGCCGGTTATTCCGGCGGGGACATTCCCGGCGCCGAAACCGTCCCCTGCCTCTATGGATGCGGGGGATCGATCCCCTTCGTCCCGAAACTCACCGGGGCCTTGGGCGCCATCCCGCCCCTGTGCATCGGCGCCTACGACCCCGACTCCCGCATGCACGAGCCGAACGAAAGCCTGTCCATGGCCGATTTACTGGGATGCGCGCGTTCCATAGTCTATTTTCTCGCGCATAGCGGCAGGGCCTTTCCCAAATGAGACCCGGCGATATAGAACAATCGATTATAGTATGATATATTTCCCTATCCCAAAAACTCGTATAGCGACGGTCGGGTTTTCGGTCGAGTTTCCTCCATTCCCGTATTCATTCAAGCCAAAGCTTGCAAGGTAAAAACAGATGGACGAGGAAGATCATTACCGCCCCATAAACATCGAATTCCTGAACAGTACCGGGAAGGAGCATTTCGACGTTTTCTACAGGACGGAAAGCTTCGGAAGCGTCAACTACGTCAAGTTCGCCAGTTCCCGTCCCGAGCACCAGGAAAAGTTCCGGCGGCTTTTGGAGTCGGGGGAGCTGTTGCAGGAATTCTATATCCATGAAACGGACCTGTTCAAATACTACGAACAGGCCACCCAGACCTTGCGGACGGTGGTCGCGAGCCCGTCCGTCCCCATGGAGACCAAGACCAAGAAAATCTACGAAGTGTCCAAGAACGTCATGAAGGAGTTTTTCGAATACAACACTTCGAGTAAAATCCTGAACTCGTCCGAGGAGGTCATGGGGTTGATGGACAGTTGCATGCAACAGAGCGAGATCGGTTTCTACGCGATCGCCAAGATCACCAACAAGGACTATTACACCTACACCCATAGCGTGAACGTCGGGCTGTATTGCATGACGTTCGGGGTGAAATGCAAGATGTCGCACGACGATATCAAACTGCTGGGGCTCGGCGGCATGCTCCACGACGTGGGCAAGTCCAGGATCCCGCACGAGATCATCAATAAGAACGGGAAGTTGTCGGAACAAGAGTTTGCAGTCATGAAACAACATTCCCCGTACGGCCAGGAAATCCTGGAGGAAATGATGTGCTATGGCCCGGCCGTCACCACCATGGCCGGCCAGCACCATGAAAAATTCAAGGGCGGCGGTTATCCCAGGGGCCTCAAGGGAGACGAGATTTCCCTGTACGCGAGAATATGCAAGATCATGGACGTGTACGACGCGCTCTCGACGCGCCGGTCTTACAAAAAGGCGATGGCCGCATTCGACGTCCTCACACTGATGAAGAAACAGATGGGCGAGGAGTTCGATCAAGTCCTGCTGGACAAGTTCATCCTCCTCATGGGTCCGGACATGTGACCAGCGCGCCGCCAGCCAACGCTCCAAAAAGGACCGCAAGCACGGGGAGAAGCCAAGTCCCCGCCTCAGCGCAAGCGGGAGGCGGAATTATCCGCGGCGATACGCCGCTTTTTTGGAGCGCAACGCGTCCCCGCGTTGCATGCAAAGCCGGGAGGTTTAGCCCGGATATTGCGCGAGCGAATGACGTATGGAAGCGCTTCGAGTTTTGGGAACGGGGTTTGCCGATTTGTTGGAGACGGAAAATACCCGGCGCAAAAAGCGCCTTTGTTTTGTCCCCCTTGCAAAGCAACTGTGATGCAAGTCAAGGGGCGGATGCATATTCGGGTTTCCAGGTTGAGCCGTTTTTGATCATGGCGTTGAGTATGATTAGC
>JACQQK010000091.1 GCA_016207065.1 Nitrospinota bacterium | reverse complement strand
GACCCTGCGCGGGCGGACGATCGTCAACCTGTTTTTCGAGCCCAGCACGCGCACCCGGACCTCGTTCGAGATCGCCGGGAAGCGGCTGAGCGCCGACGTGATCAACATCAGCGCCTCGGGCAGTAGCGTGAGCAAGGGCGAAACCCTGCTCGACACCGCCCGCAACCTGCAGGCCATGAACCCCGACATCCTGGTCATCCGCCATTCCAGTTCCGGCGCGCCGCACCTGGTGGCGAAGGCCCTCAAAAGCTCCGTCATCAACGCCGGGGACGGCTCCCACGAGCATCCCACGCAGGCCCTGCTGGACCTGCTGACCATCCGCGAGCACAAAAAAAGGCTGGAAGGCCTGTCGGTGGCCATCGTCGGCGACATCGCCCACAGCCGGGTGGCCCGCTCCAACATCTTCGCCATGAAAACCCTGGGGATGAAAGTGACGGTGGCCGGGCCGCCCACCATGATCCCATCCGGGATCGAGGGACTCGGCGTTTCCGTATGCTACGATTTGATCGAGGCCATCCGCGAGGCGGACGTCATCCTCATGTTGCGGATTCAACTGGAGCGCCAGGACCAGTTCTTGTTCTCCAGTCTCCGGGAATATTCCACCCTGTTCGGCCTTAATTCCGAGAAGCTTAAAAAGGCCCGCAAGGACGCGATCGTCATCCATCCCGGCCCGGTCAACCGGGGAGTCGAAATTTCTCCCGACGTCATGGACAGCCCCAACGCCGTCATTCTGGACCAGGTGACCAATGGAGTGGCCGTGCGCATGGCCTTGATGTATCTCTTGCTTGGAGGGAGCGATGAAAGTCCTAATTAAGAACGGCAGAGTCATCGACCCCGCCAACCGTTTGGACGGCAAATTCGACGTCCTGGCGGAAAAAGGCGTCATTAAAGCCGTGGAGAAGGCGGGAAAGCTGACCGGTAGCGCCCTGGACCACGCCACGGTCATCGACGCCAGGGACAAGATCGTCGCCCCCGGATTCATCGACATGCACGTCCATTTCCGCGAGCCCGGTTTCGAATACAAGGAAACCATTCAGAGCGGATGCGAGTCCGCGGCCGCCGGCGGGTTCACCACCGTCGCGGTCATGCCCAACACCAAACCCGTCATCGACAACCGGTCCGTGGTCGAGATGATCCAATCGACCGCGAGAGCCAGGGGGAGCGTCAACGTCCTGGTCATCGGCGCGATCACCCAGGGGTTGAAGGGGGAAAAGCTGTCCGACATGGCCGAGCTTAAAGAGGCCGGGGTCGTCGGTTTTTCGGACGATGGGCGGCCGGTCATGAACCCCGAGCTCATGCGCAGAGCGTTCGAATACGCCAAGATGCTGGGACTGCCTTTGATCCAGCACAGCGAGGTCCTGGACCTGACCCGCGGGGGGTGCATGAACGAGGGGATCGTCTCCACCGAACTGGGTTTGCGGGGGATGCCGACGGAGGCGGAGGACATCATGGTTTACCGGGACATCTCCCTGCTCGACCGCGCGGGCGGCCGGTTGCACGTGGCCCACATCAGTAGCGGGGAGTCCGTCGAACTGGTGCGCATGGCCAAGGCGCGGGGGCTTCCCGTGACCTGCGAGGCGGCCCCGCATCACTTCACCCTCACCGACGAGGCCGTGCGCGGCTACGACACGAACACCAAGATGAGCCCTCCCCTGCGCGCGCAAAAGGACCTGGAGGCGATACGGGAGGGGTTGAAGGACTCGACGATCGACATCATCGCCACGGACCACGCCCCACACGACCTGGTGGACAAAGAGGTGGAATACAGCGAGGCGTGTTTCGGGATCGTCGGACTGGAGACGGCCCTGCCGCTGACCCTGAGACTGGTGGAGGACAAGACGCTGTCCCTTCCGCAAGCCATCGAGAAGCTGACCTCCCGTCCGGCGCGGATTTTCGGATTGGCCCAAGGGTCGCTGAGCGTTGGGAAAGACGCCGACCTGGTTATCTTCGATCCCCAGGAGGAATATACGATCGACGCGGCCCGGTTTAAATCCAAGAGCAAGAACTCCCCATTTCACGGCTGGAAAGTAAAAGGAAAAGTCGTTCACACCCTTGTCCGTGGTAAAATTGTTTTTTCCTCTCCGGACAGACCTTGATCCCGAAACCCGCAAACATGATTGGATTGGCGTTGAGATGAAAGCGATATTGGCGTTGGCCGACGGCAAAATCTTTCGCGGCGAAGCGTTCGGCGCAACGGTCGAAGCGGAAGGCGAAATCGTGTTCAACACGTCCATGTCGGGCTATCAGGAAGTGATCACCGACCCTTCCTATCGCGGCCAGATGGTGGTCATGACCTATCCCCTCATCGGCAACTACGGCGTCAATCCCGAGGACTTCGAATCGTCCCGTCCGCGGTTGAGCGGATTCATCATAAAAGAACTGAGCGGCATCCCCAGCAACTGGCGGTCGCGGAAAACCCTGGACGCATTCCTCCGCGAATACAACGTGGCGGGAATCCAGGGGATCGATACCCGCGCGCTGACCCGCCATATCCGCGATGCCGGAGCCCAGCAGGCAGTGATTTCGACCCAGGTTGATAATCCCGGCGCTCTGGTCCGGAGGGCGAAAGAGTCTCCAAGCCTGGTGGGCAGGGACCTGGTCAAGGAAGTGACTTGCCATGCCCCCTATGACTGGGACGAGGGCGAGTGGGAAATGGGCCGGGGCTACGGCAAATGTTCTTTTCAGAGGGCCGACGGGCGGAAACCGTTTTTTGTCGTGGCCTACGACCTGGGCATCAAACGCAATATTTTGCGACGGCTGACCCAGGCGGGATGCAAAACGCGGGTAGTCCCCGCCAACACCTCAGCGGACGACGTGCTGGCCATGAGGCCGGACGGGGTTTTCTTGTCCAACGGCCCGGGAGACCCCGAAGGCGTCCCTTACGTCATCGAAAACGCGCGTCGGCTCCTCGGCAAAGTCCCCATACTGGGGATCTGTCTGGGGCACCAGATATTGAACCTGGCCATGGGCGGATCGACCTACAAGCTCAAATTCGGCCATCATGGCGGGAACCAGCCGGTCATGGACCTGCGGACGCGGAAGGTGGAGATCACCGCGCAGAATCACGGCTTCGCCGTCGACGGCGCCTCCTTGAAGGAAGACGTCGAAGCGACCTCCATCAACCTGAACGACCAAACCGTCGAGGGCGTGCGCCACAAAAAATATCCCGTCATATCCGTGCAATATCATCCGGAGGCTTCTCCGGGACCGCGCGATTCCTCGCATGTCTTCGAGGAGTTCGTCGAACTCATGAAAGAGGACCATGATCAGAGATAAAATCAACCAGCTCGTCGAATACGTGACCCACAATCATTTCTCCGACGAAGTCTACAAGGCCAAAAAAGAATATCAGGAAGTCGCCGGAGAGGTATTCGAGGACGATAGGACCTACGAGACCCGCATCGCGGCCTTTTTGGAATGGTTCGCCTTCGACCGGATCATGCCGGAGAAGCAAAAATGCCCGGCGGAAGTGTTTCTCGATGAGAACGCCAACGCCCTGTCCGCCGACCAAACCGGGATATTCATGGACTTTACCCGGAATACCCACGGGATTTTCATCATGAAAAAAATCAAGGACGACGAAGTCACGGCCCTCAATCTGTTCGACGACAACAAATATACGGTCAGCGAAAAGGAAAGCAAGGTCATTTTCCGCAAGAACGACCTTTTCGAAGGCAGGATCTTTCCCTTTCAAGGAAAGAATTATTTCAGCGGCACCTTTTGTTTTCATCCCGCGGAGTCGTTGAAATTCGTGAAGGACGAAGTCAAAAAAGTGGCCGCGACCATCCAACAGTGGGAGAAACAGGTAAAAAAAATCAATTCGGACGCGAACGATTTGCAAAACAAAATTTACAAGACCGGGGCGGAAATCGCGAAAACCCGGGTAAAACTCGACGAGGCGGGTCCTTCCGCCAGCGCCGGAAAATTGAAGATCAAGTTGATGGAACTGGAATCCAAAAAGAACGAACTGCAAACGCAAAAAGAAAGCCTGGAAGCTCGAAAAAACGAATTGGAATCGCGGAAAATACGGATCGAAGGCCGGTTTTTCCGCGAGCGGTTGATCCAGCGACTGGGCTACATGAACCTGAAGTGGGAACGTTCCCGCCACATCGCCTTGAGCGACATCTATAAAAATTAATGCCTAAACGGACTGACATCCAAAAGATTCTCCTGATCGGGTCGGGACCGATCGTCATCGGGCAGGCCTGCGAATTCGATTATTCCGGGACCCAGGCTTGCAAGGCCTTGATGGAAGAGGGTTACCAGGTCGTCCTCGTCAACAGCAATCCGGCCACCATCATGACCGACGCGGAATTCGCGTCGCGGACCTACATCGAGCCGGTGACCCCTCAGGTCGTCGAAATGATTATCAAGCGGGACCGTCCGGACGCCCTCCTGCCGACCATGGGCGGCCAGACGGGCCTGAACACGGCCCTCGCCCTGGCGGAATCCGGCGTCCTGGACGCCTATAACGTCCGCATGATCGGGGCCAATATACAGGCCATCAAAAAAGCCGAGGACCGCAGGCAATTCAAGGAGGCCATGATCAAGATCGGCCAACAGATCGCTCCCAGCGGCCATGCCCGCACTCTTGAAGAGGCCTATGAGATCCTCAAGGAAACCGGATTCCCGGCCATCATCCGGCCTTCCTATACTCTGGGCGGCATGGGCGGCGGCATCGCCTATACGCCGGAGGAGTTCCGGAACATCGTCAAATGGGGGCTGGCCGCCAGTCCCGCGCACGAGGTCCTGATCGAGAAATCCCTGCTGGGCTGGAAGGAATATGAACTAGAGGTCATGCGCGACGTCAGGGACAACGTCGTGATCGTGTGTTCGATCGAGAACCTGGACCCGATGGGCATCCATACGGGAGACAGCATCACCGTGGCCCCCGCCCAGACCCTGACCGACAAGGAATACCAGATCATGCGCGACGCCGCCATCGACATCATCCGCGAAATAGGGGTCGAGACCGGCGGGTCCAATATCCAGTTCGCGGTCAACCCGGAAAACGGGGAAATGATCGTCATCGAGATGAACCCGCGGGTCGCGCGGCGTACGGCCCTGGCCTCCAAGGCGACGGGGTTCCCCATCGCGAAAATAGCGGCCAAGCTGGCCGTGGGCTACACCCTGGACGAAATCCAAAACGACATCACGCGCGTCACGCCCGTTTCCTTCGAGCCCACCATCGACTATTGCGTGGTGAAAATCCCCCGCTTCACCTTCGAGAAATTCTTCAAGACGCCCCCCGTTCTGACCACGCAGATGAAGTCCGTCGGCGAGGCCATGGCGATCGGCAGAACGTTCAAGGAGAGTTTGCAGAAGGCCATCCGCTCGCTGGAAATCGGCGTTTACGGCCTCGAGGAAGATCCGAAATGCAACTTCGACGACCCCGCGCTTACGTACGAACAGCGCAAGGACAACCTGCGCGGCCTCTTGCGCGTTCCCCATTGGGACCGGCTCTGGCATGTCGCCGCCGCCCTGAGAAGAGGGTTTTCCATGGACGAGATCAACCGCCTCACCGGCATCGACCTTTGGTTCCTGAACAACATCCGGGAGATCGTCGATCTGGAGAGCGAGATCAAGGACGCCGGACGGTTGTCCGATGTTGGCGAGGAATTGCTGGTCAAGGCAAAGCGCTTCGGGTTTTCGGACATCTATCTGTCCGGACTCTTGAAGTGCAAGGAACGCGACGTTTCCGCCCGCCGGATAAAGGAAGGCATAAAGCCCGTTTACAAGCGGGTCGATACCTGCGGAGCCGAATTCGAGGCCCATACTCCCTATCTGTATTCCACCTACGAGGAAGAGTGCGAGGCCCAGCCGACCAACAGGAAAAAAATCATAATCCTGGGCGGCGGCCCCAACCGCATCGGACAGGGCATAGAATTCGACTACTGTTGCGTCCATGCCGCCTTTGCCCTGAAGGAAGACGGATACGAAACCATCATGATCAACTGCAACCCGGAAACGGTGAGCACCGACTACGACACCTCGGACCGGTTGTACTTCGAGCCGTTGACGCTGGAAGACGTTCTGCATATCGTCCAGACGGAAAAACCGGACGGCGTGATCGTCCAGTTTGGCGGCCAGACCCCTTTGCGTTTATCGCTGGAACTGGAAAAAGCGGGAGTCCCCATCATCGGCACCAGCCCCGAGAACATCGACCGGGCGGAGGACCGCAAACGTTTCAAGGAAGTCCTGGAAAAACTGGGCCTGAAACAACCCGCCAACGGCACGGCCACCTCGCTGGCCGAGGCGGAAGCCATCGCCGAGGAGATTGGCTATCCCGTGCTGGTCCGCCCCTCATACGTTTTGGGGGGCCGAGCCATGGAGATCGTGTACGATAAGAAGAGCTTGGAGCATTACATGATGCACGCCGTGCAGGCGTCGCCCGAACACCCCATCCTGGTCGACGATTTTCTGGAGATCGCCACGGAGATCGACGTGGACGCCATTTCCGACGGGGAGACCGTAGTCGTCGGCGGCGTCATGGAGCATATCGAGGAGGCCGGGATTCATTCCGGCGACAGCGCCTGTTCGATCCCCCCGTTCTCCATCCCCGGACCCGTCGTGGAGGAAATCAAGAATCAGGCGCACGCGCTCGCCAGGGAACTGAACGTGATCGGCTTGATCAACATCCAGTTCGCCATCAAGAACGGCGAGATTTATATCCTGGAGGTCAACCCGCGGGCCTCGCGCACCATTCCCTTCGTCAGCAAGGCCATTGGAGTCCCGTTAGCCAAGCTTGCCGCGCGGGTGATGGCGGGAAAAAAGCTGAGGGACCTGGGGTTCGCCGAGGAGAAAACCATCTCCCATATCGCCGTCAAGGAGTCGGTTTTCCCTTTCATAAAATTCAGCGAGGTGGACGTGCTCCTGGGACCGGAAATGAAATCCACGGGGGAAGTGATGGGCATCGACAAGGAATTCGGCGGGGCCTTCGCTAAATCGCAGATCGCCACGGGAGTGAGATTGCCGCTCAAAGGCACGGCGTTCATCAGCGTCAAGGATTCGGACAAACCGGAGGCGGCGGAAATCGCCAGAGGGCTCGGCGACCTGGGATTTAACCTCGTCGCCACCAAGGGCACGGCGGAATACCTGGCCAAGGCGGGGTTCGCCGTCGTCCCCATAAACAAAGTCAAGGAAGGTTCGCCCCACATCGTGGACGCGATCGAAAGCCGACAGATCGACCTGGTCGTCAACACCGTGTTTGGCGAGCAGGCCACCCAGGACTCGTTCTCCCTGCGCCGCGCTTCGCTGATGAACAACCTCTCCTATTGCACCACCATGTCGGGAGCGGCCGCGCTCGTCGACGCCCTCCGCGCGCTCAAGAAAAAGGAACTGAACATCGTCTCCCTTCAGGAGTATCACGCCAACGCCCGCAGGGAGACGGTCGGCCCCTGAAAAAGGAATTCCCTTACGGCTCCGGCGGACCGCCGTTTTGGTACTCCTCCAGCATGACGGGGTAATCGTTAGTCAGCGCCAGAATGCCGTGATAATCCCACCAGGGTTTTGCCTCGGCCTTGGACCTCTGCGCCACGGCCAAGGCCCCTTCCCGGATATCCGCTCCGGCGATGATTTCGGCCCTCGAATAATTGTCCCGAACCTCCTTTATTTTAACGGCCCCAAGTTGCGTGTAAAATTCTCCCAAGTCCACATGGGAGGCAGGGTCCGTGTAATTCAACCGCAGGGAATAAATGGGGAATTGGTCGCGGAATTCGACTCCGTCGTTGGCGCCGACGTTGACGATGACCTCCTCTTTTTTGCCGTCCACAAAGATGATATCGGCCAAAAACGGCAAACCATCCGTCGCTGAGTTTATGAACGAAACCGCGTCCCCCCCAAAAAGTTCGAGGGCCGCGTTAAGGGAAGTCCGCCGAAAAGCAGGATCGTCAAAATCCGCATGCGAGGGATCAAAAGGCGATTTGCCCTCCTTGGACGAAACGCGGAATCTTTTTTCGGCCACGGTTTTTTGAGTTCTCGCGTTATGGATTTGCAGTTCGACTTCCACGACCGCGATTTCCGGGACCCGTCCGCCCTTGCCGTTCGACTCGCTCGACATACCCGCGGAATTTGGATTGAAAGTCAGGACCTTTCCCTGTATCCACATTTGGGCGGAAGGTTTGGATTGCATGGGAGCCATGGCCTTGCCATTTTCCTTGCCGCCCGTTTGCGTTCCGTTCGCGGTTTTTTCCCGCGCGGTGGGCGCCGGTTCGGATTTCGGCGGCATTTGATCGAGTTCGGAAACCACCCGAAAATTTTGCTCGCGACCGATTGTTTTTTTGAGGACTTTTTCGACCAAGGCGCCGGGGTCGAAAGGTTCTTTCCAGTCCGGGGGGTTGTGGAAGCGCTCTACGGAGGTTTTGATCTTGAAACCAGCCTCCGCCGTCCCAAAAGAGCAGAGCATCGGCCCTAGAGTCAGCAGGAACAATGCCGTGGGATATGCGAAACCGGTTTTCATAACTACATGACTGGTCATGGCAAACCCAAAAGAAACCCAAATTTTCACGGTTGATTTCATTAAATACCCAACCCCTCGAATTGTCAATGGGTTTCGGTTGCCCGGCTATTTGGCGCCCGGCCAAACCTACCGGTTGACGCGTTAGGAAGCGGGTGATATAACACTTTGATATTCTTTGCGCATTTCGAAATACAGTTTCTTGCTTTCCATCGTCTCTGGCGAATTGGCGGCTAGTCCACCTATTTGCATGAATGAGAAAACAAAAAAAAACACTCTCGCCGGTCGATAAGGTTGCGAGGACATGATTACACCCAAAACGGGGCCTATTTCGTGACGATTTGTGTCCAAAATCGGGAATGATGGAATTCTGGTCGTCCACGGCGATTGTAGGGGCGATTCGCGAATCGCCCCGGTAAAGATCAAGACGTTGGGTCGTTTGATCGGCGCGTTCAAGACATTCTCGGCGCGGCGGTTGAATGAAAAACGCGGCGCCCTTGGAGCGCCGGTCTGGCAACGCAATTATTATGAACATATCGTCCGTAACGAGCGGGAATGGGCCGGGTCAGGGAATATATCGCTAAGAATCCCCTGCAATGGGAATCCGACCGCGAAAACCCGTTGGCCGTTTCGCTTGAAGAGGAAAAATTTCCGTGGCAAAGATTAAGCCGAATCCGTTTAGAAAGGTTACCATGAAATTGTTTCGCATCATGTTCTTGTCGATCTGTTGTTGGGCGCTTCTCGGCGGATGGCCGGACGCCGAGGCTGAAAACGCTCCGCCGGGCATGGTCCGGGTCAAGGGCGGTTGTTTCATGATGGGGACCGACAAGGTGTTCTACTACGAGGTCGGGCGCAAAAACGACCGCGAGCGTCCGGTCCATAAAGTGTGCGTGGACGATTTCTATCTGGACCCGGTCGAGGCGTCCCAAAAAAATTATGAGAACGCGATGAGTCACAATCCTTCCATATTGATAGGGGAAGATTTTCCCGCGGACCATGTCACGTTCGACGCCGCGGCGGAGTATTGCTCCCGGCTGGGACGCCGGTTACCTACCGAGGCCGAATGGGAATACGCCGCCCGCGCGGGCAGTCGCGACCTTTATCCCTGGGGGGACAAGATTGATGGGGACTACCTCTGGTACGACGCCAACTCTGTCCGCGCCCCCCATCCCGTGGGCACGAAGAAACCCAACGCCTGGGGATTGTACGATATGATGGGTAGCGTGTGGGAATGGACTTCGGACTGGTTTTCCGAGTCTTATTACAAGGAGAGCCCCGTCCATAATCCGCGGGGACCGGACAAGCGCGTAAGCTATCGCATCATCCGCGGCGGCTCCTGGGTGGACGACGACAGCCGGATTCGGGTGTCCATCCGCTTTCCCGGCCTCGCCGACGCCACGGAACATTTCCTGGTCGGGGTGCGTTGCGCTTATTCCCCCCCAGCCGGGAAAAAGTAAGCTCGTCTGGCAATCGCGCCCATGTCGCCCCTGGACTCCAAAACGGCCGGCCGGCTCTACGAAAAATTAAGCCGGAGCTTCCCCAACGCCAGCTCCGAACTTGTCTTCAAGAACCCTTTCGAATTGCTGGTCGCCGTCATCCTGAGCGCCCAGGCCACGGACAAGGCCGTCAATGCGGTGACCCGCGTCCTGTTCGAGCGCTTCCCCTCCCCTTCCGCCATATTGAAATGCGGAGAACGCGGGCTGGCCCGGATCGTCAAGCCCATAGGGCTTGGCCCCACGAAGGCGAAAAATATCGTCAAAACCTGCGAGATCTTGTTGGCCGAGCATGGCGGAGAAACGCCCGGGACCAGGGAGGCGCTGGAGAAACTGCCGGGAGTGGGACGCAAAACCGCCAACGTGGTCCTCAACGAGGCGTTCGGGCAACCGACCATCGCCGTGGACACCCACGTCTTTCGCGTCGCCAACCGTACGCGCCTGGCTCCGGGGAAATCCGTCAAGGAGACGGAGGAAAAACTCCTGGAAATAACCCCGGAAAAGTGGACCAAGAACGCCCACCGTTATTTGATCCTGCACGGACGTTACGTCTGCAAAGCCAAAAACCAACTTTGTTCGGCATGCGTCATACGGGACGAGTGCCGTTTCCCCGAAAAATTATTGTGAACCAGTACCCGTAAACCTATGCCGACCGCCCGGATAAACGATTACTCGATTGTGCTCCGCAGATTGCGGCCGCTTTTGAGTTCCCACCCGGGCCGGGTTGGCGACATTGGAACGGTCGCGACGAACAACGGTTCCTACCCGGTCCTCAAAATCGTTTTGGGGGAAGGAAATCCCAGAAAAGCGTTGATCACCGCGGGCATACACGGCGACGAACCGGCGGGGGTGGAGGCCGTTTGCGCCTTTGTCGAAAGGAAGCTTTACGCCGATATCGCCCGCGCCTGGGAACTCACCCTGCTCCCGTGCGTCAACCCTTCCGGATACGAGCTCGGGACGCGGGAGAACCACGAAAAACTGGATTTGAACAGGCATTTCAAGTCGGAGCCGCCGCCTTTAGAGGTCGGGATCGTCCAATCCGTATTCCAGTCGCCGTTCGATTTGACGCTGGACCTGCACGAAGACGTCGACAGTCCCGGATTTTACCTCTATCAAAAATTCGAACCCGGCCAGGAAACCGCTTTGGGTTTCAAGGTCGTGGAACGCGTGCGGGAAACCATGCCTATCAATTCGAATTCCGAAATCGAAGGCATGCCCGCCGAAGGGGGGGTGATCCACAGGCTGTCCGGGCCCGGCGAAATGGAATGGTGGCCGATGGCCCTTTACGCCCTATCCAAAGGGGCTAAACGTTGTCTGACCTTGGAAACCGCCGCGCGTTTCCCTCTCGCAACGCGGGTCGAGGCTCACTTGACCGCGGTCCGGACCGCGTTTCAAAATATCGCGGTTTGAAGAACGCCCTCAGGCGGCATTATGCGTCGCTGGACTTGACGGGGACGATGGTGGGGATGACGATGGTCTGGCCTTCCGCCAGGGAATGGATGTCCTTGTCTGAGTTGTAATTTCCGAGGAGCCAGAAGGGGATCTCGTTGCCGCAGATTTCCCAAATGGTTTCGCCTTTCTTGATGTTCCGCACCGACAATTTGCCGACCCGGAAGTTATTGTAGAAATCTTCCTGGATCGCCCGGTGGTACTCCTGCCGTTTCTCCTCGAAATGACTGGGCATGCGGCGCGAAAACGGCAGTCTGATCTTCTGGTTGATTCTGATGGATCTGTCCTTGGACAGATTGTTGGCGCGCAGGATATCCGCCACGCTCACCCCGGCCCATTCCGCGTAATGGCTCAGCGTCTCGTCGAAATCGACGGTGATCATGCCGACTTTGGAATCCCTGCTTTTCTTCGAACTGAACAACACCGGGATGAAAGCCGGGCGTTTTTTATTCATCTCCATCACGGCGGGGACGGCGGTAGGGGTCTCCAACTTCGCCAGTTGGACGTCGGCCTGAGGTTTGTCCTCGGTCTCCGAGCCGGAAGCCGTCCCGTCGCCCTCGGGTTTCTCCGTTTCCTCGGGTTTATCGACCTTCAAGTAGAACTTGTTCGGCTTTTGGACCTCCGCGACATTGTCCGGTTCGTTTGCTTGCTTGACCGCCTGGGCCACCACGAGCGAACGCGGGATCTTCAAGATTTGCCCCGGGAAAAGAGCATCCGGGTCCTTGACCTGATTGAACTTGGCAAGTTTCGCCGGTTCGGCGTTAAACCGCCGGGCGATGAGGGAAAGGTTTTCCTTCTCCTTGACTTTGTAAACCACGACGTTCTTTTCCTCGCGGGGGTCTTCCGCTTCGGGAGCATGGCTTTTGCGCGCCGGGGGCTTGGGCAAAATCTCGGCCTGGGCTACGGTTACGGAGACCGATTCGCCGCTTTCGCGCGTGGGCAACTGCAGGACCTGGCCGGGATAGATCCGGTTGTCCCGCCCGATGTTGTTCAGCCGCTTCATCTCCGCCATATCGACGTTCAAGCGCGATACGATTTGGGAAAGGGTGTCGCCCCGGGCGACCGTGTACCACTTGGACGGGGTCTGCCGGTCATACTTCAAGGATGCGGGGATGACCTTGTACCGCGTGGCGGGGCTATCGAGCTTTTCCGCAGGGGACTTGAAAACGAAACCCGCGGGAATCCTTTTACGTCCAGAGAGCACGGGGGGACGCAATGCCGGATTGTGTTGCGCGACTTCCTCCGGGGTCATCTTGAAATACGAACTGGCCGTCGCTATATTGACGTAATCCTGAAACCGGACGGCCACTGTTTCAATGGGCCTGGTCAACTCCACGCCCGGGAAATAGTCCGGGTAATTCCGCGAGACCTCCAAGGCCGCCAGAAACTCGGAGTAAAAATTCCCCGACGCGAAACCGAAAGAGCGGCTGTCGTAGCGCTCGATAACCTTGACGATGTTATCGCCGAACAAACGTTTGGCCCGCTTCATCCCCTCGAGGCCGTGGTTGTATGCGGTGACCGCCAGGGGCCAGCTCTGAAGCTCGTCATGGTTCATTTTCAAAAGCTTGGCCGCCGCGTGCGTGGAAAGGATGGGATCTCTCCTCTCGTCCACCTCGTAGCCTATTTTAAGAAACAGCCTTCCGGTGCCGCGCGTGAACTGCCATATGCCGGCGGCCCCCGCGCTGGAGTAGGCGTTGATCTGAAACGAGGACTCCACGTGCGGGAGAGCGGTCAATTCCTCCGGCAGTCCGCGCTCGCGAAATATCTTCCTGATCTCGTCCATGTACATGCCCGACCGGACCAGACCTTCCCGGAAACGGTCCTTCTGGCCGATCTGGGCCCGGATGTTTCTGGAGGCGGTGTAATACTGTCCCTGGACCATGTCCGCTATCCGGGCTTCCTCGCTGGTGAGCGCGGAACGATCGTTTTTCTGGGCAATGTTGCGCAACATGTCCCGGTAGTGGTTTTTGACCCTGCCAAGCTCACGCTCCGCCTGCCAGCTGGACAAACCGTTCAGGTCCACCACTCCATAAACGACGCTCAGATTGTTGATGTCGTGGATGACGGCCTGCTTGGTGGTGTAAACGCTGTAAATCTTTTTCCAGAAATCGACGCGCGCTTCGAGGCCTTGGGGAACGGAGAATGGCGAATCGTTTTGAGAGCTTCGGTCTTCAGGCAGGTTGCCGAAAACGGGGGAAACGAAAGTCAGGAACCCAATAAAAAGCAAAAAAAACAACCGGGTAAAGGGGAGGCGAGCCAAACCAACCGTCCTTTGTTTACAGGGTTCTATAATCAGAAGGAAACCCGGTTTCCGGATTTCGCTCAATCTACAAAAACGAGAGTTTGAAAATCAACCGCGCGCCTCAAACCGCCTGTTTTGGAAAAGCCGGATGAATCAGGCTAACGCCTTTATTTTGAAAAAGATAACAGACCTCCATGAAGGAGTCAAGATAAAACTGAAACGGCGTGGTTTACAGCGATTTTAATGAGTTTTAACGCACTTTAGCTCGCATTTATTGAAATCTTCTGATTTTTTAAATTCATCAATTTTTTCATTTTCATTCTTAATTTTATAAACCGTTATATTAACGCCGTTCCCCAGGCATTTTTTTAATTTTTGAACCGGTTGGCAATTGTCTTTGATGAAGCAGGAAATTTGGGTCTTATCCTCTCTGTAGGAACTTTTAAGAAGCCATAACAAATGATCGTCTCCCGAAGCGAAAGAGATTCCAACGAACACCCAATGGTTGCAATCCTTAAGCGATTGAATCAGATGTCGCCATTGCTGTCTTAGGATTAGGTTTTGCAAGCCGGGCATGGAACTGTTTCCAATCACTTCTTCCTTGAAATAAGCGGGGGGAACGATCAACGGCTGGCGGAATTCCAGAAGCATCGGGTCGCCGGTTGGCTTGTAGCCCATATCATTAAGGGAAGTGCCGTCATAGGACTCGGACCATCCCGTCCAACCTTGGCGCCATCCCGAGCGGGAAGTCCACTTCAAAGACCCATGGGGCCGGATTAGAGGAATCTTTTCTTTCGCGGGTTGTCCGTCCCCAGGATGATAATATTGAACCACATTCGAATCATCAAAGGTCGTGTCATAATTGAGATTGACAACAGCGGCGATTTCGCCAAGTTCGTTTTCGTCTTTGACATTTTTCAAAAACTTTCGATAAACGCTTCTTGAGTTATGCATATTCCCATACACATCTTTAATCAAAGTACGGAGATCCCAAATGGCGAGTTCCGCTAGGTAAATTCGATAGGTAATGGACTTTGATTCATGAGGCGGAACTGGAAATCGTAATGTTGCGCCCGCCAATCGTAATTATCGGGCCAATTGCGGTTCGCGAGGCCATTAAACGCATGGAGCGTTTCTTGTGTCTCCCGAACGATGCCCGCTAGCGCAAAGCTCCTTAAAATAAACAAGTCATTCCAGGTTTGATAAAGACTCGTTTCCTGGCGAACATTATCCCTGTCCCTGTAAAGTTTTAGCGCTGGATAGCCATCTTCCCCGTCCGCAATGATTTTGGGACAACCTTTCTCCTTGTCGAAAAATTGTGAATCGGTGGGCAGACTTATTCCGTTTTTCTGTATCCCCGATCCCGCCGTAGCGCCGGACCCTAGAAATAACGCGATTCTTTTTTTCTCTTTCATTTCGCATCACATTCTCTTTTCCCTCATGGGCCGGGCCTGGGAGATTTAAACATTTACGGCCGCCTCCCCCTTGACTTTTTGTTGTGGGCGGGGACGAACTTTAACTTTCACGTCCACCTGCTGATCGAATTTATTTAGAATGGAAATGAGGCGGTCCGCCGTAAAACGGCCTAATTTGACGTTGCGAATATGGGAGAATTCGCTTGCCTTTACGCCCGTAAGGTTTTCAGCTTTACGCACGGATAGTTTCCGGTCATCGAGGATGCCGATGAGCTTGGCGGCCAGAATGCATTTCAATTGCTCCGTGTCCGCGTTGGGGTCTCCAAAGTCCCGAAACACATTGCCGCTACCGTGCGCCACTTCTATTTTTTTATTTTTTTTCATTTTAAATATTCCTTTATTTCCTTGATCCTTTTTCTGATCAGGTCTATTTCTTGCCTCGGCGTTTTGATGCCTGTTTTTGATTTTTTCTGGAAGGCATGGACCACCCAGATGGCCTCCCCAATTTGTAACGCATAAACGACCCGGTAAGCATCCGTCCTGTATTTAAGGGCGATTTCAAAAACACCCGGCCCAAGCCCTTTCATGGGTTTTGCGTTTTCTGCTTTTGCGCCTTCCGCGGCCACGGTAAGAGCGCGCCTGATTTCCAGTTGCGCCCCTTTGGGAAATTTCTGGTAATCCCTTAAGGCTCCCTTAACCCATGAAATCGGCCTGGTATTTCTGATCACGGTAAAATGTTTACAAATTTGTCAACATTTGTCAATTTATTCCTTAGGGCATCTTTAACAGGCGCCGAAAAAGTAGTTGCCCAATTTGTTGGGCTTTTGGAGTGTCTGATGAATCAGGCTACTACAATATTCTCTTGCGGCCGTATTCCTCGTTCACTTTATAGACGAAGGCCAGCAATTCGGCCACCACGGTATAAATATGCGGAGGGATTTCCTGGTCGATATCGACCTGCGACAGGGCTTGGACCAGGTCCGGGTCCTCCTTGACGGGAATATCGTGTTCCCTGGCCAGGGCGATGATCCTTTCGGCGATGGCCCCCTGCCCTTTGGCCGTCACTTTCGGCGCCTTGTCCTTTCGGATGTCGTATTTCAGGGAAACCGCGGATTTGCGTTTGGGTTCGGGTCGCCTTTTCATGTTTTGATGTCCACCAGACGCGAGGCGTCGCTGACCAGGAGACGGGTCAAGCCGTCCTCGACTTTCATCGCCTCCTTCTTTTGTACGCAACAAGTCAACTCGGAATCGAAACCGATTTCCCGCAAACGCGACTTCAGCTCCGGGGCCTTGGTTTGGATGAATTCGGCCACTTCCTGTTTTTCCGCGCCGATTTTAACGGAGAGACGGCCGCTGTCCGCCTGAGTGTCCACGCGCACGTTGCCCAAGGCGGTCAGGTCCAACAGAAAGACCATGGTGAAACTTTTCTTCTGGCCTTGTTTCTCCGGGTCTTTTCCGGAGCGGCTGTTCACGAAAAGCTTGACCGTTTCGCCGCCGGACGCCAGAGCGAAAGGGATTTGCGCCTGCAAGGCCTGGTTTTCCTGTTTGGCGTAGACGTTGCTCAATTGTTGCAGTTCGATGTTGGCGGTCGCCTGTTTGATTTGCCCCAGGAACTCCGCGGCCTTCCGGGTTTGCGGCCCCGATAGACTTGGGGGCTCCTCGGAAAGGACCCGCTCCACGTTTTGACCGAGTTTCAACAACTGCCCTTTGAGGTCCCGGGTCAACAGGGCCTTATTTTCCGCGGACGGCGTCTCCGTCAACAGGCGTTTCACCTTCGCTTCGTAATTGATTCCGGAGCGGTCGATTTTGTTTCTTATGGACGTTCCGCCGTCCGGGACGGCAGTTTCCTTTGCGAGCAATACCCGCAACGTCTCGCGCAGTTTTTCCAGGACGGACGGATCGATTTTCAAATCCTTCATCAAAACGGGGTCGGAAACCGCTTTTTCCAATTGACCGGCCATTTCTCCGAAATCCTGTCTGGCGGCCAGATAGGGTTTGATTTCCGCCGAGGAGATCGTCCGGGGGACGTTTTCCCGAGACTTTGCCGTCAGAACATATCCCTCCGCCAGGGACTCGACCGTGACGAGGATTTCATCTCCCGGCGAAAAAGCGTTCGGACCCAAAACCCTCACCGCCGCTTCTTTACCGTCCAGCTTGACCGACAAAGTTTCGCCGTCGACGACCTTCGAAACGATTCCCCGTAGTTCCTGTCCGGGAACAAGCGTCATCTCGCCAAGGTCGGAATCCGTCAAAAACCTCATACCCGCCGAAGCTCTCTGGACGGAGGAAATCGTCGCCCGATCGGATTTCGTCAACGTTTCGGCTGGCGTCCCCTGCTTGACGGCGGAAGACGTTTCGGGAGGGTCGGACAGGTCAAGGATTTTCAGGACGGGATTGGGAAAAGGTTGCTCTACCCGGGCCGTGAGGGTCTGGCCGGGGACCGCATTTTGGCTCAACCGGGCCAGCAGGGTTTGTCCCTGAAGCTGAATGCGCGCCTTGCCGCCGGGCAATATCTCGATGATGTCGGCTTGGACGATCCGACCGACGGTCAATTTTTCCGCCAAATCGACCGGCTCCAAACCGTCTTGGAGGAGCTTTAGAATATTTCGGGAAAGGTTGTCGATGAGCACGGAAATATTTCCTGACCGGCGGAATCCTCAATAGTAAAACCGAGCCGCTTCCTGTTCGACAGATCGGAAAATCGGACGGGTCGGTTCGCCAACCTGCCGGGCTTGTTATTTTCTCAAGCTCAAGGCCAGCTCGATTTCCCCCAAGGGGATCTTTGTCCTCCTGGCGATCTCTTCGGCGCTCAAACCGGTCTGGGCGAGCTTGAACGCTTCGGAATACTTGTCGTCCGGGACCGGGGCGGCGATTTTTTCTTTTTCGGCATTGAGTTCCCGGATGAGCTGTATCAAAGAGGCTTTTTCTTTTTCAAGGGTCGCGAAAATTTCCGTGGCGAGGGAGCGCTTACGCTCGATTTCCCGGCCGATTTTATTGGACGTTTCCCCGGCGTCTTTCAATAATTGCCGGAGCGAAGCGTCCAACTCCCGCAACTCGGCAAGGCGTTTACCGGACTCCGCTCTCCCGGCCATCTCTTTCCTCAAGGCCAGAAAACAGTAAAGCGCCGCGCCCGCCAGGAAAAAATCGACCGCTATGTGTGTTACGGTCCATGAATCCATCTCAGATTTTAAACCACAAGATCGACTTGCCGTCCTTCGTGAGGAAGGGTTTTGGGCGCGCCTTCGGTTGGGGGTTGAGCGCCCTCTTCCGGTTCCGCGGGTTGCCTGCGAAACCGCAACCGGCCGCGTCTTTTCCTGCTTTCATCGTCTATGGGTTGCGTTTGGTTGGAACCGTCGGCATCCTGGATCTCGGAACGTTTCATTTCGTCCAGGGTAATCCTTTCCTGGTCCAATTGCAGGGCGGTGGTGGTCGGCAGGTGTTGAATCGTCTGTTGCAACTTTTCAACATGCGTACCCATCTGAATAACCTGCTGGGTATTGACCGGATCGATGACGGGCATGATCGATGTCCTGAAAAGAAAGACAATCTCCCCTTTATCAATATACTCCGATTGGCCGTTTTGTCAAGAAATACAGAATGTTAGAAGCGGTTTCACAAGCACAAACAATCTTTTGGAGCGCTACGCGTCCCCGCGTTGCCGCAAAGCCGTGAGGATTAGCGCTCCAAAAAAAAAAACAACTTATGAAACCGTTTCTAGCGCTATCAACCGGCGCAAGCTCAACGGACAATGAACTCGGTGAACAAAACGTCGGTAATGGTTCCCGTGCCGCTCAAAAGAAGCGTGTTGGCGGCGGTCAGGATCTCCTTTTTCAACCGTTCTTCCGTCCGGAGCTTGTCTTTCTTGTAATCGTCGGGCCGTTTCCTTCTCAAAATCGAATAGATGTTTTTGCGGATCAAGTACAGGTTGCGGTTGATTTCCCGGTCCAGTTTGACGTTGCTCATCAACAGGTACGGGGTCACGGTGACGAATTGCCCCGTCTCCTTGTCATCTTCGACGAGGGGGATGAAAAAAGGATCGAGTTTGAATATGTTGACCTTCTGAAGTTTTCCCGCTTCCGGGGCCTCGGCTTCCGGGGCTTTCTTGGCCGTTTCCTCTTCAACCTTTTCCGCCGGTTTCGCCATGAAAAAATACACGGCCACAATGCCGCCGGCCAGAAGAGTCAACAACGCCGCTCCGGCAATGATGATGAGTTTTTTCTTTGTCTTGAAAAGGGAACGAAGCCGGGCAGGCAAGCCCAGCGGCGTCCCCGCGGCAACCGCTTCCTCTTTTATCCCCGCCTCTTCGAGTAACCTTTCCAGCTCGGACGCCTCGTCGGAGCTTAAGCCTGTGTCCTCGGTTTTAGCGTCTTTCTGGGCCATGATGGGTCTTTACCATGAATTCAACGATCGGCATTACGCCAAGCCCTTCAATTCATCATACAAGGTTTCGAGCCGTTTTCTTAAGTCCTCGACGGTCGTATCGTTGGGAATAAAAAAATGCGCTTTTTCCTTTTTCTTCTCCAGGCTCATCTGGCTCCGGATACGTTTCAGGATTTCATCGCGGGTCCACAAACCCTTCCGCAACAGGCGTTGCACCTGGGTTTCCTCGTCGGCCCCGACGACCGCGACCCGGTCCATGTTTTTATAATTACCCGACTCGATCAGCAGGGCCGCGTCGACCACGACGACCGCCCCGGGGTCTTGTTGCCTGATCTCCTCGAACAGCCTCCGTTCCTCGGCGATCACTCTCGGATGGAGGATCGCTTCCAGGGCCTCTCTCTTGCGCGGGTCCTCAAACACGATCGCCGCCAGCCTGGGCCGATCGATGCTCTGGTCCTCGCGCAAAACGTCCCGGCCGAAATAGCCGGCGATTTCCCTCCATGCCGGACTGCACGGCTGGACCAGGTCCCTGCAGATCTTATCGGCATCCAGGACCCTCGCCCCAAGCCCCTCAAGGATGCTCGCCGCCAGGGACTTTCCCGACCCCATACTGCCGGTCAACCCCACCAATAGCGCCATGGGAGGCTTCCTCGTTATTTCTGAAGTTGCTCGACCTTCCCATGCAAGCCTTGCAATAAACCCTCGTATAATCGCATGAGCTTTCTGGTCATGGGTCCGGGCTTCCCATCGCCGATGGGCCGGTTATCGAGTTGGGTCACGGGCAGGACGCGCTTGACGGTCCCCGTGACAAAGGCCTCGTCGGCTTTCTCCAGTTCCTCCTGGGGCCACTGCCCTTCCTCGACGACAAATCCGTTCTCGCGCGCCAGTTGAATGACAATCTCCCTGGTGATGCCCGCCAGGATCCCGCAGTCCAGCGACGGCGTCATGAGGACCCCGTCCCGCGCGAAAAAGAAGTTGCTGGTCGTGCATTCCGTCAGGTATCCCCAGGGGTTCAGCATCAGAGCGTCCTTGGCCCCGAGCCGGTTGGCCTCCATTTTGGCCAGGACGTTGTTCAGGTAGTTTCCCGTCTTGATGCCGGGGTTCAACGCCTCCCGGGCGTTCCGTTTGACGGTGACCAGGGCCACATCGATGCCGTCCTCATAATAGGTTGACGGATAGGGTTTGACCGGCGTCACGTAGATCAGGACATTGGGCCGTTCGCACGAGGACGGATCGATGTCGATCTCCCCCACCCCGCGAGTCACCACGATGCGGACATACGATTCCTCGTTTTCCGCGACTGCCACCGTACGGACGATTTCCCGCATAAAACGTTCGTCGCTGTACGGGACCTTCAACTGGATGCCGCTGGCCGAATTCCTCAACCGTTTAAGATGCTTATCGGCAAAACAGAGTTGATTGTTGAAGGTGCAAACCACTTCATAGACGCTGTCGCCAAACAAAAAACCGTGGTCAAGGGCCGAAATTTCCGCCCCTTCCTGAATCTTTCCATTGAAATTGATCTTTATCGACATAGAGATGGGGGTTGGAGCGGAAAAAGAAATTCGCGTTTCATTCCTTGTTTAACGATTTAAGCATCTTGTCCAGTTGCTTTTTATCTTCCTTGGTGTATTCGTCCTGCGGTTTGCCGTCGGAAACGGAAAACTCCCTGGCTTTCAGTTTCAACGTGTCGGTTATTTTTCCCAGGTCTTTCGCCTGATTCAGTTTTTCCTCCACTCCTTGCATGGAAATATTGGGGAATTTGTCCAGAAAACCATTGTTGGGGGCGACGCTGGCGCGCATTTTTTTCGAAATGGCTTCCAGGTTCGGGGCGATCATCGAGCCTTTGGTGAGCGAACGGTAAAGGTCGGGGAAAAGTTCCAGCGGCGCAAGCACGATGACCGCCAGGACGAGGCCCTTGAGCAGACCGATCAGCCCTCCCATGACCCGGTCCATCCCGGAAAGCCCCCCGGAGGATTTCATCAAGGCCCGGACCCCCTTCCCAATGAAGGAAATCAGGATGGAGACGCAAAAAAATATAAGGATGAAGCTGACGATCCGGGCGGCGGTGGGGTTGGTCAGGACCTTTTGCACATGCGCGCTGGCGTCGCCCTGGAACCTGAGGGCCGCGAAATATCCGCCAAAATAGGCCAAAAGAGAGAATATCTCGCGGACCATCCCCTTGAAGACGGAATAAACAACGCTGACGATCAGGACAATGCCGACTATCGTGTCGAATGTGGTCATCGGATTTGCACCGCAACGATCTCCATGAAAAATTATTCTTTAACGGGGGGGAATAGTCAACAACTCATTTATATCGGCGATCTCGCGGTCTCCGTACAGGGCGAGGTAGACATAGTAGTTGCGGACCACCGCCTTCACGTATTCCCGGGTCTCGCCCAAGGGAATGCTCTCGATGAACTGGAGCGGGTCAAGACCGGAGCGCAACGCCGCCCATTCCCTGACCTTGCGCGGTCCCGCGTTATACGCCGCCAGGGCGTGGGCCAGGTTGCCGCCGAACGAATCCAGCAGGTTTTTCAAATAATCGACCCCCAACTGTATATTGACGTTGGGGTCTTTCAGGTTTTCCGTTGTCGGCGCGTCCAGTTCCAGTCCGCGCGCGACCTGGGCGGCGGTGGACGGCAATAACTGCATCAACCCCATGGCGTTAGCCCTCGACACGGCCTCCGGATCGAACGCGCTTTCCTGCCGCATCAGCGAAAGAGCCAGGAAGGGGTCCAAATTGTATTTCCCGGCAACCTTAAGCGCTGGATCCATGAACGCCTTGGGGAACAAACTTTCCATCAGGTCCCTCGAAAATGAGTCTGGACCTTGCTTGCCGGCCAATTCCCAACTCAACTTGATGGATTTACGGTACGCGCGGGCGCGATCGAGCAGGCGGGCAAGATAGAATAAAAACTCGGGATCCTCGACGCCGGATGGCGGTTTCCTCAACTCGTATTTCGCGCTGTCCAGGAAACCGACAGCGAGCAGTTGTTCGGCCCGGGCCAGCCGCTTGTTGTCCGCGTCGCCAAGCCCCGGTTTGCGATAAACCGGACCTTGCCGCTCGTCCTGATGAAAAAAACCTTTCAACCCACCGGGAAACCTGGCCCGGCTGACGATGGAGTAAAAGTCGAAAGGAAACCCGTCAACCATCTTTTGGAGGAGCGCCCGGCTGGCGTCCTCATTCCCCAAAGCCTCCTCCGTCCGGGCCAGCCAGTACAAACCCGCCGCCTGATAGGAGTTCGTCGAGTTGGGGGATATGGCCCTCCACCGGGCATATGAGTTGGAACCATGGAAATCCAGAAGGTCTTGAAAATGGTTCCGCGCGTCCGCGAATCTTTTGTCCAGGTATTCGACCCAGGGAATTTTGAATCGGGCCGCGAGGGCGTAGGTCCCGGAATCGTATCTGTCCAGCAATTGCCGGTAGTAGTCCAAGGCGGATGGAAAATCTCTTTTGTCCTCGGAGATACGTCCCAGGAAAAAGAGCGCCTTGTGACAGACCTCCGTCTCCAAGGGATATTTCTCCAAAATCTTCTTATAGAGAATGGCCGCCGTATCGGGCGCTTGATTCTGCCACAACGCGTAACCCAGTTCGCTTAAAACCGACGAGGGATACAAATCGACAACAGACTCAAAATCCTTTTCCCAGTAATTACTTAGAGCATACTTCACGATAAAATGGTTTAGATCTGAAACAATGCCTCTGGCTTCCTCCAAACCTGGGTAACGGGCAAGCGCCGTCAAGGCTTTTTCCGCAATCACTTTGGGATTGCCTTCCGGCAACGAATTGTAAAAGTCCTGGACCGAAGGGTTGCTATAAACCTTGTTTTCTTTCCTGTCCGGTTGGCTGTTCGGTTCTCCCTTTTCGTCTTTTTTTTCGGTTTCGGAAAGCAGGACCGTGAGCGAATCGACCTCCATGCCGCGGCTCTTGAGTTCCGGGCCGCGCTTTTCCATGAACCGCCGGAACGCCTCCTCCGTTACGGGGTCCTTGAAGTTTTTCAGGAGATAACCGTAAATTTCCACTGTAGCGCCTAGGTCCCCCGCCGTCTCGTATGTTTTGGCCAGCGACCGGGACACCTCGACGACATGGTCTCGGTTGCCCGCAAAATCGCGCATCAAAGCCCGCTGGTAGGATTTCCAGGCCGATTTGTAATTAAAAACCTTGAAATATGCGTCGCCCAAATCTTTTTCGCATTGCGCCAGGAAACGCGGGGTATCCTCCATGAAAGGGCTTTCCGGGTAGGTTTGGTAGATCTCCAAGGCGAGGTTTATGGCCTTTTCGAGGTCCGCCATGGCTTTGAGAGGGCGATTTTTTCCCATCTCCAGCAAGGCGCGTTCTCTGAAAGCGATCGACTCGTAGCGCAAACGGTAGTCTTCCAGGGCAAAATCCCCTTTTATCCTCTTCCTCAACGTGGCGAGGGCGGCGGAATAATCCTTGTTCCGCAACTGCAGGTACCCGATGGCCAACGACAGGAGATTCCTCGTTTTTCCGTCCCGCGCCTTTCCCTCGGCGCGCATGAATTGAGCGAGAGCGTCCTTGATCCCTTCCGCCGGCATTTTTTCCAGGTCGGGGACCTTTTCCGCGTCGAACCAAATGTCCGCCGGAAAGGGCGCGCGGGAATCGAAAATATCGAGTTTTTCCGCAAACAGCCAGGAAGGCAGGGCCAGAACGATCAGGGTGTATAGCAGGACAAGCCGCGATTTGTTTTCGGTCTTCATCATTCCGGGGCGGGCGTTGGGGTCAGGTCGACGATAAAATCGGTCTCGCCGTCCTTTTCGGGGGGTTGAATCTCGGTCCCGGTCCGAGTAGAAGCGCGGTCTTGGGGAGCGGTAATCCCCGGCGCGGTCGATTCGGACTCGACATAGATCCTGTCGCCGGACCGCAACGGTTGTCCCTTCCGCTCCAAGGCGATAAGGGCGATCTGGCGTTCCTTGAAACTCCCGCCGGATTGCCTTTTTTCGCCGTGCCTGCGCTCGGACGGTTCGCCTTCTTGATTCAGTCCGGCATCGCGCTGGCGCGGATCGCCGGTCCGTAAAACGACTCCGGGGTTGCGGCGATGGATTTTGGAAAACTCCGCCTCCAACTCTTTTCTGAAAACGGGAGCGGCCGGATCGGTTGGATGTACTCTTTTAATCCGGTCCTCCGGCGGGTTCAGCGTTTTGTACTTGTTTTCGATTTCGGCGATCAACATGACGGTTGACCCTTCCAATGCGTGACTCCCCTATTTTCTTAACGGCATTTTCAATACAAGGCTTAATAGAGCCAACTATTTGTATTTATTGATATCATAATTATTAAAAATCGCCCTGAACGTGGAGGTGAACTGCTCCGGGCGCTCCCGCAGGGCATTCCGGATTTCCTCGATGTTCCAATACCGGCCTTCGCTGATTTCGTCCGGATGGCAAACGATATTTTGATCGGTGACGCAAGTATAAATGGCGACGTGTTCCCAGCCCGTTTCGGCGGACGCCTTGAACTTGAATGCCGATCGGAGCGAAGCGCCGATCGACAACTCCTCCCGCAACTCCCGGCAGGCGCCGGGAAAGTAATCTTCTCTGGAGTTGACATGCCCCGCCGCGGAGGAATCCCACAAACCGGGATTCCGGTCCTTGGTCATGGCCCGTTTTTGCAGGAAAAGGTCGCCGGCGGCGTTGAAAACCAGAATATGGACCGACCGGTGCAACAAGGATTTTCGATGGACTTCCCCGCGAGCGGCCCTGCCGATCACGTTATCGTTCTCATCGACCACGTCGAACACCTCGTCTTCCTGGGAATTCCTTGGGTCCATTATCGTCTCGATGGTTGGAGGATTGGCCTGGCTGTTGCGCGAGTCAAAAATTTTTACTTGAATCGATAGCTTGAAATCCCCCTCGATCCCCCTTTTTCAAAGGGGAAGGGAAGGTCCCCCCTTAACAAAGGGGGCTGGGGGGATTAAAAAACCCCGGCACAAGATGATGCGAGCGGAAATCTCCCGGATTACGCCGAATTTCTCAAGACCCGGAGATAGCCGAGTTCTCGCGGGATTTTCTGGTCCTCGCAGTAATTGTATTTCGCCAAGACCTTGATGTCGTCGAGGATCCGCTGGTCGCCCTCGAAGATCACCGTCTGGTATCCCTTGTCGGCGATGGCTCCCCCGGCCTGTAACAGGCTCATCACGGATTTGGCGTTGTATTTTTCTCCGTCGACGATCATGTACGCTTCTCCGCCTTCGTATTGCCGCACGATCAGCGACACATAGGTGGATGGGCGCGCGTGAAAACCCAGCGGCTTGGGGATCGGCAACTCGTAACGCGCGGTCTTGCCGATGCTCTTGATCATCTCCTCGCTCAGCTTGTCGCCGTTGCCGATGAAGCGCGCGGCGTAGTCGAACGCGAAGTTGACGATCCTGTCCAAAAGGACGTTTTTATCGACCAGTTTGGAGATGCGGGTCTTACATTCCCCCGAACGGACCTCGTCCTCATGCCGCTCGTAAAAATGCGACAGCCAGAGGGCCGCCTCGAGCAGGTGAAGAGGCAGGGAAATATAACCGCGCAGGACCTTTAACGAAGGGTGGATCCGCTCCAACTCGGTGTTTTTGATGTAGGTGTCGTAATCGGACTGGACGTTGTGGATCGTGTTCTTGAGGATCCGCGCCTTCTTCTCGTCGAGTTTTCCCGGGACCAGCCTCTTGAGCTTTTCGATGTCCCCGGTCGGCTCGACCTCCATTTCCCTTATCGACTGGGCGACATCGCGGACCCTGTGGCATAAATCGATGACCCGGTCCTCCTCCTGTTTGACCTGATCGTCGCAAATGGTCCGCGGCAGTCTTTTGTTGATTTCGATTTCGGCGAACCCTTCGGGGTCCACCATGTCCGCGGGGACGACCAGGCGGTTTTCCTCCCCCGCCCTGACGGTTTCCCGGAACAAATTCAGTATGGACCGATTGATGAACTCCAGGGTCCTCAAGGCTTCGCCCTGAAAATTCTTGTTGAACTCCTCCGGCTCCTGCAAATTGTAGTAAGGATAACGGTCCAATAAATGCTTGATCAGGAACGCCGCGATGGCAAGGTTGCGAATGGAGGCCACGTATTCGGCGAAAAAATACCAGGTCTTGTTTTCGCGCGCCCCATGCTCGTCCAGAAAGCTTTCCAAAAACTGGGTTTCCTGGATCATGCTGGAATAAAATTTTCTATTGATATCGGTCTTCTTGTCCAGATAAGAACAAAAGGAATTATAGGTCTTGAAGAAGCGCGAACAGACCTCCTGCGCCAGGACCAGAAATTCCTTTTCCCTGACGATTTGAATGAGCGGTTTCGGTTCCACGGTTTTATTTCGGATGAGAAAGAAACGTTATTAATTGAAGAAGCGGGATGGAAAAACGGGATCAGTTATTATTCGCCAGCCCCGCAAACAACTTCGCGGGCAGATATTTTTGCCAACTCTCCAGAAAGGACTTGGGGCTTGAGGGAATGGTGAAGGGATGCAACTGGAAATCCGGCTTATAAGGTTTGCGCAACAACGCCATCTCCGCCTCGACCAGGGTCTGGCTACCCTTCCTCAGATTACAGGGCTTGCAAGCCACCACGACGTTGGTCCAGGTGGTTTTTCCGCCGCGCGACTTGGGTAGAATGTGGTCCACGGTGAGATGCAAACTGGATTGTCCGCAATATTGGCAGGTGTAATTGTCCCGCCGCAGAATATTTTTCTTGCTGAACGCCAGCCCTTTCTTGGCGCCGCGCTTGACCGCCTTCAATACGCGGATGACCGTGGGGAGACGAAACTCCG
>JACQQK010000084.1 GCA_016207065.1 Nitrospinota bacterium | reverse complement strand
GGAATATAGGTGGTCACCTCCATGCCGTTGGTCAACCGGACCCGCGCGACTTTCCGCAACGCGGAATTCGGTTTCTTCGGAGTGGACGTATAGACCCTCACGCACACCCCCCGCTTTTGCGGACAGGACTTCAACGCCGGACTGGCCGTTTTTTGCGTCGGCTTCATCCGGCCGCTCTTAACTAATTGATTAATCGTTGGCAAAGTTACCCCCCTGCAAAAGGCGATTTCCTTTTATCCCAAACCCAAATACGTCTTAATTTATTGGAGTCGAAGGAGATTAAAAATTGTTGATTTTAGCGCTATTCGGCGCGGAGTCAAGAGCTATTTTCACTCCACGGCCGTTTCTTCCTCCACCTCGGTTTTCCTGGGCGCCGGCGCCTCCTCGATCTCGGGCTCCTCGATGCGTATGCCCGCGTAGGCGCGACACCCGGTCCCCGCCGGAATCAATCTACCCATTATGACATTTTCCTTCAACCCGACCAGACGGTCTTCCTTTCCGCTCAAGCTCACTTCCGTCAACACCCGGGTCGTCTCCTGGAAGGACGCGGCGGAGATGAAACTCTCCGTGCTCAGCGAGGACTTGGTGATGCCGAGCAGGACCGGCATGCCTTTCGCCGGCTTGCCCTTCTGCTTGATGGTCTCGCGGTTCTTCTCGTTGAACGCCTTTTTGGTCACTTGTTCCCCGACCAGAAAATCGGTGTCGCCCGGGTCCTCGACGATCAGGTGCCGCAACATCTGCCGCACGATCACCTCGATGTGCTTGTCGTTGATGTTGACGCCTTGCAGGCGGTACACTTCCTGGACCTCGTTGACGAGGTATTTCTGCAGTTCGTTCTCGCCCAGCACTCGCAGGATGTCGTGCGGGTTGGACGCGCCGTCCATCAGGGACTCGCCCGCGATGACGTGGTCGCCCTCGTGGACGTTGATATGCTTGCCGCGCGGGATGAGGTATTCGCGCTCGTCGCCCGACTCGCTGGCGACGATCACCTTGCGCATTCCCTTGACGAACCCGCCCAGTTTCACGGCGCCGGAGATTTCGGTGATGGTGGCCTGCTCGTGGGGCTTGCGGGCCTCGAAGAGTTCCGCGACGCGCGGCAGACCGCCGGTGATGTCCTTGGTCTTCGCCGTCTCGCGCGGGATCTTGACGATGACGTCGCCGGCATTGACGGAATCGCCCTCGGCCACGTTGATATGCGCCCCGGCGGGCAATATGTACCGGCGGACGGTCTCGCCCTGCTCGTTCTTGATCGAGATGCGCGGCTGTTTCTTTTCGTCGCGGTGGCTGATGATGACCTTGGACGAAAGCCCCGTGATCTCGTCGAAATCCTCCTTCATGGTCACGCCCTCCATGATGTCGCCGAAGGCGATGGCGCCGCCCACTTCCGTCAGGATCGAGTTGGTGTAGGGGTCCCACTCCACCAGGGTGTGGCCCTCGGGCACTTCCTGCCCGTCGACGACCTTGAGTTTCGCCGCGTAGACCACGGAGTATTTTTCCTTTTCGCGCCCGGTCTCGTCCTGGACAATCAGGAATCCGTTGCGGTTCATGACGATGATCTCCCCGCGCTGGTTCCTGATGGTGCGGAGCCCGGAATATTTGACGATGCCGCCCTTCTTGGTCTGCAAGGTGGTCTGCTCGACGACCCGGCTCGCGGTCCCGCCGATGTGGAACGTGCGCATGGTCAGCTGGGTGCCGGGCTCGCCGATGGATTGGGCGGCGATGACGCCGACCGGTTCGCCGATCTCCACCCAGTCCCCGGTGGCCAGGTTGCGCCCGTAGCATTTCACGCAGACGCCGTTTTTCGATTCGCAGGTCAGACAGGAGCGGATCGATATCCTCTCGATGCCGGCGTTTTCGATGAGTTCGACCGCTTTCTCGTCCGCCATCTGGTTGGCCTTGACCAGCGCCTCGTTGGTGAACGGGTCGATGACGTCCTCCAAGGCCGTCCGCCCCAATATCCTTTCGCCCAGGGGCTGGATGATTTCGCCCGCCTCGACGAGGGAGCCGATCGAGATGCCGCGGAGCGTGCCGCAATCCTCCTCCTGCACGATGATGTCCTGGGCCACGTCCACGAGCCGCCGCGTAAGATAGCCGGAGTTGGCGGTCTTCAACGCCGTGTCGGCCAAGCCCTTGCGCGCGCCGTGGGTGGAAATGAAGTACTGGATGACGGACAGGCCCTCGCGGAAATTGGCGGTGATGGGGGTCTCGATGATCTCGCCGGAGGGCTTGGCCATCAACCCGCGCATCCCGGCGAGCTGGCGGAGCTGTTGCGAGCTTCCCCGCGCGCCCGAATCGGCCATGATGAATATGGAGTTGAAGTCCCGTTTCTCCGCGCCCACCATGATGCGTTCGTCCTCGTCCTCCAGTTCCCTGAACATTTCCTCGGAAACGCGTTCGGTGACGTGGGCCCAGATGTCGATGACTTTATTGTAACGCTCGCCGTTGGTGATCAACCCGTCGCGATATTGCCGGTAGACCTTGAGGACCTCGTCCCCCGCCTTGTCGACCAGCGCGTTCTTGCTCGCGGGAATCTTCATGTGGTCGACGGAGATGGTGATCCCCGCCTGGGTCGCGTATTTGAAGCCGAGCGCCTTGATTTCGTCCAGAAGGGCCACCGTCTTTTCCCGGCCCACCAGTTGGAACGAAAGGGATATCAACTCGGAGAGGGACTTTTTATTCATCAGTTTGTTGACCATCTCGAACGGGATCTCGCGGGGGACCACGGAATGGATCAATACGCGCCCGGTCGTGGTGGCCACCAACTCGTTGTCGATCCTGAACATGATGCGGGCTTGCAGGTCCAACTCCTCGGCGTCAAAAGCGGAGACGACCTCCTTGGTGTCCGAAAACACTTTTCCCTCGCCGACCACCCCGCCGCGGATCTTGGTCATGTAATAACAACCAAGGACGATGTCCTGGCTGGGCACGGCGATCGGCCGGCCGTTCGCGGGGGACAATACGTTGTTGGGGGACAACATCAAAAGTTTGGCCTCGACCCGCGCTTCCATGGACAGGGGGACGTGCACGGCCATCTGGTCGCCGTCGAAGTCGGCGTTGAAGGCGGTGCAGACCAGGGGATGGATGCGTATGGCCTTGCCCTCGATCAACACGGGCTCGAATGCCTGGATGCCCAGCCGGTGAAGCGTCGGGGCGCGGTTGAGGAGCACGGGGTGTTTCTGGATCACTTCCTCCAGGACTTCCCATACTTCCGAGCGTTCCTGCTCCACCATTTTCTTCGCGGTCTTGATGGTCGCGGCATAGCCTTTTTCCTCGAGCCGGTTGAAGATGAACGGCTTGAAAAGCTCCAACGCCATCTTCTTGGGCAGGCCGCATTGGTGGAACTTCAGTTCCGGGCCGACGACGATGACCGACCGGCCGGAATAGTCCACCCGTTTGCCGAGAAGGTTTTGCCGGAACCGTCCCTGCTTTCCCTTGAGCATGTCGCTCAGGGACTTCAACGGTCTCTTGTTCGTCCCGCGCAGGGTCCTGCCCCGCCTGCCGTTGTCGAACAGGGCGGAAACCGCCTCCTGGAGCATGCGCTTTTCGTTGCGGATGATGATCTGCGGGGCCTTGAGTTCCTGGAGCCGCTTCAGCCGGTTGTTGCGGTTGATGACCCTCCGGTAAAGATCGTTCAGGTCGGAGGTGGCGAACCGTCCCCCGTCCAGGGGGACCAGCGGCCGGAGTTCCGGCGGAATGACCGGGATCACGTGCAGGATCATCCATTCCGGCTTGTTCCCGGACTTGCGGAAGGCTTCGAGTATTTTGAGCCGTTTGGAGATTTTCCGCTTGTTCAGGACGGAATGGGTGGTGATCAGTTCCTCGCGGAGCCGGACGGTCTCTTTTTCCAGGTCGGTGGCGCGGAGCAACTCGTAAATGGCCTCGGAGCCGATCATGGCGCGGAAACTTTCGGGGTACGCCAGTTCCGCATCGCGGTACTCCTCCTCGGTCAGCAACTGTCCCTGCTTGTGGTCGGAATCGCCGGGGTCGATCACGACGTAGTTTTCGAAGTAGATGATGCGCTCAAGGTCTTTCAGGCTGAGGTCCAGGACGTGACCGATACGGCTGGGCAATCCCTTGAAAAACCAGATGTGGGCCACGGGGCTCGCCAGTTCGATATGCCCTAACCGCTCCCGGCGGACTTTGGAGAGGATGACTTCCACCCCGCACTTCTCGCAGATCACGCCCTTGTGCTTCATGCGCTTGTATTTGCCGCAATTGCACTCCCAATCCTTGACGGGGCCGAAAATCTTGGCGCAGAACAACCCGTCCCGCTCCGGCTTGAACGTCCGGTAATTGATGGTCTCGGGCTTCTTGACCTCCCCGCTGGACCAGATCGAGCGGATCTTCTCCGGCGGGGCCAATCGGATGCGGATGGCGTCGAACGTGATGGGCTTCGGGTAGCGGTTGTCAAGGATGCCCCACAGGTCCTTCGTGGGCTTGTCGTCCCTGATCAGACTCCCGAACTGCCGATCCGTCAGCATCCTCTGTCCTCCTTGGTCGGGGTGGTACCCCGCGCCGTCCAACGGGGACGGCTCCCCGGGCCGATGCCCGTCGCCCCGGGTCGTCCTCGGTCG
>JACQQK010000082.1 GCA_016207065.1 Nitrospinota bacterium | reverse complement strand
GGGCGGAGCGGGCGGCCAGCGCGGCGTACTCTCCATCATGGAGGCGCTCCGCACCGACCTGTTTTCGCGGGTCCGGATCGGGATCGGCAGGCCGGAACAGAAAGACGATATCGTGGATTACGTTCTCTCCCCGTTCGAAAACGGAGAATGGAGCGAACTCGACCGTGTGATCGAACAAGCGGCGGAGCTTGTCGAACGGACGTTACGGGAGTTCAATAACAGGACCAAACTCAGGGAGGAAGAGAGAGGATGATGAACGAACTGAAACTGGAGGCGATCTTTGTCGGGCTCTTCTTGCTGGTGTACGTGGTTTTGGCCGCTTTCAACGCGTCGCAGTATTACGCGTATTTCGCCGTCGTCTTTGGGTTGTTCGGATTGATCGTCGCCTGGAAGGTTTACGAGTACATCGACGACCAGCCCGAGGGCAATGAGAAGATGATGGAAATCGCCGACGCGATCCACGAAGGCGCCATGGTGTTCCTGTCCAGGGAATACCGGATACTGGCCTACTTCATCGGCGGCGTATTCCTCACCCTGCTCGTCGTCATATCCATCCAGTCGGGCTTGTGGGTCGGGTTTTGGACCGCCGTGGCCTACGCCATCGGCGCGTCGTGTTCCATGCTGGCCGGGTTTTTCGGGATGAACGCGGCCACCACCGCGAACGTACGCACGGCGCAGGCGGCCACCGACGGGGGCCAGTCCAAGGCGCTCAATATCGCTTTTAACGGCGGCGCCGTCATGGGCCTTTGCGTGGCGAGCCTGGGACTGGTCGGCATCGGCATATTGTTCCTGCTCTTCGCGCGGGGCGAATCCGCCGCCGTCATCAACGGCTACGCGATGGGCGCCAGTTCGATCGCCCTGTTCGCCCGCGTGGGCGGCGGCATCTATACCAAGACCGCCGACGTCGGCTCCGACCTGGTCGGTAAAGTCGAGGCCGGCATCCCCGAGGACGACCCCCGGAACCCCGGCGTCATCGCCGACAACGTGGGCGACAACGTGGGCGACGTCGCCGGACTGGGCGCCGACATCTTCGAGTCCTACGTCGGGTCCATCGTCGCCACCATCGCCATCGCCACGTCCATGACCGAGTTGAGGTTCGAATACATGGCGCTCCCCCTCATCGTCGCCATGGTGGGGCTGGTCGCCTCCATCATCGGCATCCGCTCCATCCGCGTGCTGGAGCACATGGACCCGGCCGCCGTCCTGCGCTATTCGACGTTCATCAGCGCCGCGGCGATGCTGATCGTTGCATTCTTCGTCATCAAAATCATGGGCCTGCCCACCGGACTGTTCGTGGCCCTGACTTTCGGTTGCCTGGCGGGCATCGCCATCGGGTTGATCACCGAATACTATACGGGCGGTTCGCCGGTCGTGAATATCGCCGAGTCCAGCAAGACTGGCGTCGCCACCGTCATGATCACCGGACTGGCCATCGCCATGGAAAGCGTCGTTCCCGCCATAGCCGCCATCGCCATCGCCATCCTGGTTTCGGCCAAGGCGGCGGGCTTGTACGGCATCGCCCTGGCGGCGGTGGGGATGCTCGGCACGGTCGGCATCACCATGTCCGTCGACGCCTACGGCCCCGTGGCCGACAACGCGGGCGGCATCTCGCAAATGGCCGGCCTGGGCGAGGAAACCCGCAAGATCACCGACCGGCTGGACGCCCTGGGGAACACCACCGCCGCGATCGGCAAGGGGTTCGCCATCGGCTCCGCCGCCCTGACCGCCCTGGCTTTGTTCTCCGCCTACACCACGGCGGCCCACATCGACGTCATCGACATCACCGACGCCTCGGTGGTCGTCGGCATGTTCATTGGCGGCTGTATCCCGTTCATGGTGGCCGCGCTCACCATGAAATCCGTGGGACATGCCGCGTTCAAGATGGTCGAGGAGATCCGCAGGCAGTTTCGCGAAATCCCCGGCCTCATGGAGGGGACCGGCAAACCCGACACCGCGCGGTGCGTCGACATCAGCACCCAGGCGGCCCTCAGGGAGATGATTGCCCCCGGCATGATCGCCCTGATCATGCCCATTTTGGTGGGGACCCTCTTCGGCTCGCATGCCCTGGGCGGGATGCTTGTCGGCGCCACCCTGGCGGGCGTCCTGCTGGCGCTGTTCATGGCCAACGCGGGCGGCGCCTGGGACAACGCCAAGAAATACGTGGAAAAGGGCCACCTGGGCGGCAAAGGGTCCGATTGCCATAAAGCCGTCGTCGTCGGCGACACCGTGGGCGACCCGTTGAAAGACACCTCCGGGCCGGCCATGAACATCCTCATCAAGTTGATGTCCATCGTCTCCCTGGTGCTGGCTCCATTGTTTATGTGAGACAGATCGACTTTGCTTTAATCCGGACCGGGATGGGGAGAAATTCCTCGTCCCGGTTTTTTTTCTTCTCCAGCGCCCCTCATGACCGGCAAACTTCTGCGTTTCGGATTCCACGGTTTTCTCAACGCCCAACCTCTGCTGACCGTGCTTTCCCGCCTCGCCCCGCAAGCCGGGTTCGAGATCGTCGTGGATACGCCCGCCGTCGTGGCGGAGATGTTGATGTCGGGCCGGCTCGACCTGGCGATGGTCCCCTCCGCGGAATACCTGCGCGTCGCCGGCGAATACAAGCTGGTTCCGGGATTGTGTATCGCCTCGCGCGGCCCCGTTTCCACCGTCCTCCTCGTCGCCCAAACGCCGCTGGAGCAAGTCCGCTCCCTCGCGCTGGACGAGCGCTCGCGGACCTCCGTCGCGTTGCTGAAAATCCTGTACGGCGGCCGGTTTTCTCCGGCAATCGAATTCCATCCCGCGCGGCCCGACCTGGCGGAGATGCTTAGGGTCCACGACGCGGCGTTGATCATCGGCGACCAGGCCTTGGACGCCGTCCCCGTCACGGGAAACCTGTCCGTCCACGACCTCGGCGAGGAGTGGTTCCGGATTGCCGGCAGGACGTTCGTCCATGCCGTCGTGGCGGTCCGGCCCGGCGTTTTTCTCGACGGCCGGACGTTGGGACTGGTCGGCTCGGCGGGCCAGGAAGGGGCAAGGGAGATCGCGGCCGTAGCCCAAGCCCATTCCGAGCGGACCGGCGTCAGCCGCGAGATCTGCGAAAACTATCTGAGGGAGAAAATCATTTACCGGTTGGGCGCGGAGGAGTTGGCGGGATTGAAACATTTCCGCGACCTGTGCCACGAGCGGGGACTGGTCCCGCAAAAACATCCGTTCCGGTTTTTGTGAACGGACCGATATAAACTTAAAAACCTTCCTGTTTTTTTAATTCCGTCAATCGGACCAGACATCTGTCCAAACTTGGAGCGTTCTTTCGCGCCGCAACAATGTTCCATCGCTTATCGATAAAATCCATCATTTCCGAGTTATAAAGCTTACCGACTTGGGCGGTCGATCCTTTCCGAGGGACTAAAGCCGATCGAACCGTTGAGTTTTTGGAACCTCTGGCCAGGTTTACAATTTCAAGTTTTGGATCAAGAATAGATTCGGGGTCATTTGGAATTTTATTAATGTCAATACCGAGGAAACGGGCAAGATTCTCCCGGTCCGCCAGCAACCAACTCTCCAATTCATTCACTACGACACGAAAAATCATTTCGCTTCTTCGGTTGGGAATCCATGAGGAAACGACTTCCGCTGGACACGATAAACCCGTATCCATGAAATCGACCAAGGCCAAATAAAAAATCCCTTGCGCGCTTTGGTTGAAAAGCCGGACCTTGGTTTTTATATATCCAAACCCTTGAAGTCCATAAGTAGATCCCGCGCTTAGACCCGCGAATTGGATCAGCCGGTTTGCGACATGGGAATCCAGTTGGCCCTCAACCAATGCGTGGACGACCATTTTCAATTAATCAAAACACAAAATCATTTGTTCGGGATTTTTGGGAGAAGATTTGGGCATGACGACATCCGCGACGGACAACCCACTACGCAGTTGTTGGGTTTCGCCCGGATCTTTAAGGGGCGACTTTAAAAGCGTACCATCCGATCCGGGCTCCAACCTCAATATTTCCTCGCCTCCGATTCCTTCGTTTCGTAGCATTTCCTCGGAGTGAGTGCTGATGATGATTTGACGTTTGATTTTTCTTTTTTTATTGATCCTCTCGATCATTTCAGGCAGGTTTTGCACAACCGCGGAATGTAGCGATAATTCGGGTTCTTCCAACACCAAAAGGCCATCCCCTTCGAACAAAGTCCAAAGCAATCCAAAAAGCCTCAGCGTTCCGTCGGAAAATTGGGTCTCGTTTTGCTTCCCGGCCTTGGGTCTCCAGTGCTCAAAAAGCCCCACCAAATGGGGCACTCCAAAATTGTCGCGTTTAACCTCAAGCTCTCGCAGTTGGGGCGCGGCGATTTTTAATACGGATAATATCTTTTCCAAACGGGATTTCCTGGTTTTCTCGGGCGTATTATGAATCCTTTGAAGAAAATCGCGTCCAAAAGGATCGTTTTCGACGGGGTTGGGAGAGAATCCTTGCGGGTCGCGAATCACCTGCGGCAGGAGATGTTGGTAATTCACGTTTTGAAAAAATGAAACGACCGGTCGAAAATCTTTGTTCGCGGTGATTTGTTCCAATGCGGTTTGCGTTAAACGCAGGCTATCCTTCTTGTCCTCCTCGTCCGGGCGATCCAGCAAAACTCCCCCGTTTCGTTTTACCGATTCCCGTTTGATGATGGGGCGACGGAGCTTGTCCTGGTTGAAGCGCAGGAGGTAATTCCATACCGCCCCATTTTCCTCATCTTCCGCTAGCTCCACTTCGACAGCAATGTCGGAGTATCTTCTGGCGGCTAAACATCGGATTGCGGAGATCCCCCCTCGAACTTCCACCGCATGGCGAAATCCTCCGCCCTTCTGGATGCAAAGGTCCCGTAAAAAACGGAATATGTCTAGAAAATTGGACTTGCCAGAGGCGTTAGGGCCTACAAGGAACAGGCGATGACTGGGGATATCTACTTCGCCCCTTTGAAAATTTTTCCAATTTTCGATGGTTAATTTCCGCAAATGCATAAAAACACAAGGCCCTTCAGGACAAGGTAACCATAATCGCCTATTTTAACATATCCGCGATATAGTCCCTGGTTTTGGCGAAGCCTTCTCGCAGGAGTTCGCTGGTTTTGCTTCCCATGAATTCGACAAAGTCGAGGTAGCGCTGGATTTCCTTGTTTTTGTCCGTGGGACGCGGTTGCGGCTGGGCGGGAGTTTTAACATCGCCATCTCGGGCTTTTTCCTCGACGGGCCGTCCGGCGGTTTCGCCGGAGGCGGTTCCGCTTTCCGGGAGCGAGCCTGCCGTCGTCTCCGCCGTTCCGCGAGGGAGGGCTTGCCGGTCAGCGGCCATCTGTTGCAGGGCGGTCTTGAGTTCCTGGTCCAAGGCTTCGATCCGCGTCGACGTCTGGTCCTTGAAGACGCGCAAGTCCTGCCGGACCGTTTCCAATCCCTTGACCGATTGGGCCAGCAAATCCTGTTTTCTCTCGATTTCTTGCAATTGAGAACCGAACCGGGCCTGTTTTTCCCGGATTTCGGCAAGGGCCTTGGCCCGCTCTTGCAGTAGGAGGTAAACCGTTCCGCCGAGGGCGACGACCGTCAGTGTCAGGACGAAAAACGCGATTTTGGCGGCGGACGATTTGGGGGCCGGCTGGGGTTTGAGGAATGGCGTTGAAGCGTCAAGCTCCAAGGGCGGCGGGCCGGGTTCGCGGGGGTCCTCCGGTATGCCGGGTTCCGGGCCGGAGGGGGCCGGCTCTTGAGAGTTGGTTTCGGAGTTTTCGTTTTCTTTCGTCATTCGCTCCCGGAACAGACCCCCTCGCCGTCGAGGCCCGGAACTAATGGATGACCTTGTTGAGGGGGTATTCGACGATGTCCTCCGCGCCGGCCTGTTTCAGGTCGGGCACGATGTCGCGCACCAGTTTCTCGTCGATGATCACCGTCATGTCCAGCCAGTTCTTGTCGCTCAACTCCGCCAGCGTCGGGCGCATGCCCTGGGGAAGGATCTTCATGACCGCTTCCAGCTTGGATTTGGGGACGTTCATCATCATCCCCACCTTGCCGTTGGCGGCCATGGCGCCTTTCAGCATGAGGACGAGGCGGTTGACCTTGTTCAGTTTCCATTCGTCCTTGCAGGCGCTCTTGTTCATGATGAACTTGGTGGTCGATTCCATGATCGTATCGACGATCCGCAGGTTGTTGGCCCGCAGGGAACTGCCGGTCTCGGTGATCTCGACGATGGCGTCCACCAGTTTCGGGGCCTTCACCTCCGTCGCGCCCCAGGAAAATTCCACGTGGGCGGTGACGCCGAATTTTTTGAGATAGTCCGTCGTCATGTTGACCGCCTCGGTGGCGACGCGCTTCCCCTGCAGGTCCCTGGCGGACTGCACGGGCGAATCGTTGGGCACGGCCAGCACCCAGCGCACGGGGCGGGTGGATTGCTTGGAGTAGACCAGGTCCGCAATTTCCGCCACGTCGACGCGGTTCTCCATCACCCAGTCTTTTCCGGTCAGCCCGGCGTCGAGCACGCCGTCGGCCACGTAACGGGGGATCTCCTGCGCGCGGATCAGCATGCATTCGATTTCCTCGTCGTCGATGGTCGGGAAATAGGAACGGCTTTTGATCGCGATGTTGTACCCGGCCTTGGCGAACAGCTTCACCGTGGCCTCCTCGAGACTGCCTTTGGGAATGCCCAGTTTTAAAACGTTACCGCTCATTAATCTTTTCCTCTGTCCTGATGGTTTGGCTTGGGTTGACGATTCGATTCAAGAGGACTTCTTGTAAACCTTGTCCGGGTCGAACACCTTTTCGTCGACGACTTTCAGTTCGCCGTCGAGTTTTCTGAAGAAACAGCTCACGTAACCGGTATGGCAGGCGGCTTTGCCCACTTGCTCGACCTTCAACAGCACGGTGTCGTCGTCGCAGTCCACGAATACTTCCTTCACGATCTGGACGTTGCCGCTTTCCTCCCCCTTCATCCATTGTTTGTTTCGGGAGCGGCTATAAAACCAGGCTTTTCCGGTTTCCAGGGTTTTTTCCCAGGCGATCTGGTTCATATAAGCCAGCATCAACACCTTGCCGGTCGCGGCATCCTGTATGATCGCGGGGACAAGCCCTCCCATTTTCTCGAAATCCAACTTCATGTCCGTTGTCTCCGGTAAGCCGTGAAATGTAAAATATTATTGATTTTCTGTCAACATTATAATAGCCTGTTATCAATAATTTAAACAGCAAAATAATTCCATAACTTCAATTATTTTCGGGCGTTAAGCTATTTTCTGAAAAGCTTGGGACGACCCCGGAAAGCCGACTTTCACCGGATAAAATCATATGCCTTCATTGAGTAATTACAAAATATACGATCCCGCCGAACCCTGCAATTATACCGGACAAAAGTTGATCGACGTCATTAATAAAATGGCGACGGACCACCTGAGCCAGGATGGCCGGGAACTCAATCTCGCGGGTTGTTGCATCGGTCCTAAAGGGATGGAGGTCCTGGTCAAGGACGCGAGGCTGGGCAATCTCAAACGGTTCAACCTCGGCGGCAACAAGATCGGCGACGAGGGGGCCATGCTTCTGGCCGCGGCGCCCATTTTTTCCAAGCTGAACTGGTTGGAGATGGGCGGGAACGACATCGGGCCGGACGGGATCGAGGCCCTCGTCAAATCTACGGTCTTGATCAAATTAAAAACGCTCAACCTGTACAGGAACTATCTCAGGGACGAGGGGGCTCAACGGCTTGCCGAGGGGAACAGCCTGGTCAATCTGGAGGAAATGGATTTGGCCCAGAACGAAATCGGCAACAGCGGTTTGCTCGCCCTGGCGTACTCGAAAAAGCTCCCTAACCTGACGGCTTTGTGCATCGATAACAACTTTGCCTCCCGGGAAGCGCGCGAGGAGGCCAAGTGCGCTCCGAACTTTAAAAGACTCCAATCGTTAAACCTGTAACCCGGCTCCCGACGGCATGGAATCCCATCAGTTCAGGTACGGCAAAGGCTACCTTTTGATCGCCAATCCCGTCCTTCCCGACCCCAATTTTTCAAGGTCCGTGGTGTTGCTTTGCAACCATAACGACCAGGGTTCCTTCGGTCTGGTCGTCAACCGGACCGCCGATTTGAAGGTCGCGGAAGTATTTTCCAGTTACGAGTCGTTGAAGACTTACCAGGACCGGATTTACGTTGGCGGGCCGGTTTCGCCGTCGCAGGTGTTTTATCTTTGCCGTTCGGCAACGCCCCTTCCGGAAATGGAACACGTGCACGACGGCATTTATCTGGGAATGAACTGGGACGCCCTCGATGAGGTCCTCAAGGTCTTGAAAGACCCTGAAAAAAATATCCGGTTTTACCTGGGATATTCCGGCTGGGGCGGGGGACAACTGGCTAACGAGATGAGCCAGAAAAGCTGGCTTACCTGCGAATCCCGCGATTCTTATATCTTTGCCGGGGCCAACGAGAACCTTTGGTCGCAAGTGGTCCGGTCTCTGGGCAAGGAATACGAGTACCTGCTCAACGCCCCGGTCAACCCGCAATGGAACTGATCCCGCGGGATTCGGACCTTTGGGACAGTCAATCCCTCCGGACGTTGATCCGGGTCTTATCAGGGCGTTGAAAAAGTCCCTTTTTTCCCAAAAATCGTCATGCCCGCGAAAGAGCGGGCATCCAGACAACCCTTGAAAACACTGGATTCCCGTTTCACGGGAATGACGGCAAAAGACGATAAAATGGTTTTTCAGCGTCCCGTTATGGCCCGATTGCATTTTCTACCCCCCACCGAACAAGTTTACGAGTCGTACGCACCCAGCCGTTATTACGGATATCCCCTTTCCGGATATTTCGCCGCGCGTTTCACCTACCTGAATGAAGAGGAATGGATTTTGCGGATTCAGGCGGGGATGATCACCGTCAACGGCCGGAAGGCGTCCCCGGATTATATATTGAAGGAGCACGACCGCATCGTCACTTCCATGGGACTGCGCGTGGAGCCGCCGGCCAACCGCTCCCTGGACGTTCTGTACGAGGACGAACGGGTGCGCGTGTTCAACAAGGCCGCGCCCATCCCCATCCATCCCAGCGGGCGCTATTTCAAGAACAGCATGACGGAACTGTTGAAGGAAGTTTATCCCGGAGAAGTCCCGCGCCCCGTGCAACGCCTGGACGTCATCACCACCGGCGTGCTGGTCTTCGCCAGGACGCGCCCGGCGGCGGCTTTTTTAATGAACGAATTCGCGCGCAACCGCGTCGAAAAGGAATATCTTGCGATCGTCGAGGGCGTCCCGCGCGACAGGAAGTTCGCCATCGACGCCCCCATCGGGAAAATCAAGGGATCGGCCCGGGGCGTCGGCGAAAACGCCCTCAACCCCAAGCCGGCGGAGACCGGGGTCGAATGGCTGGGCGAGTTGGGCGGCCGTTCGCTTGTGAAGGCCGTCCCGCGTTCGGGCAGAACGAACCAGATCCGCGTACACCTGGCAAGCGTGGGCCTGCCCGTGCTCAACGACCCGGTCTACGGACGGACGAAAGGGGCTGGGCAAGCGCTCGGGGGCGACGGTCCCGTTTTGCAATTCGGATTACACGCCCGCCGTCTGCGTTTCCGTTGTTTCGACGACTGCATGGAAATCGCCGCTCCCTGGCCCGATCACTTCCAACCCTTCATCGACGCCGCGGGGGTGGCCCCATGATCGAGAGCGCCATGCGCCAGGAACCTGTCGCGCCGGACGGGATTTTTCCCGGCGGTTCCGGGCGGACCAACGGAAGCTTGATCTCCCGGACGCGGAACCCCTACTGGATGGCCCCCATGTCCGGCATCACGGAAGCGGCTTTCCGCCAGTTGATGGACGAGATGGGCGCGGGGGCGTTGGTTTCCGACCTGGTTTCGGCCAAGGGGTTGATTCACGGTTCCGGCAAGACGCTGGGCATGGTCCGCGTACACGCCAATCCAATCGCTCCGGTAGGCATCCAACTGTTCGGAGAATCGGCCGAGGACATTGTCGAGGCGGCGCGCATGATCAAGGACGCCGGCGCGGAGTTCATCGACATCAACCTCGGGTGCCCCGTCAACAAGGTGGTGAAGAAAGGATGCGGCGCGGCCCTCCTGCGCGACCCCGCCAAACTGGAAACCTACCTGGCCAAAATCAAGAATGGCATCGACCTGCCGCTGACCGTGAAGATGCGCACCGGATGGAACGAGAAGGAATTGACCATTCACGAATGCGTCGCGGCCGCGCACAACGCCGGTTGCGAATGGGTCGCCATCCACGGCAGGACGCGCGCCCAGGGGTATTCGGGGCAGGCCGACTGGGACCTCATCGCGAAAGTCAAGGAACGGGCCAGAATTCCCATCGTCGGGAACGGCGACATCCGTTCCGCCGAACGCGCGCGGGCGCGCTTGCGGGAAACGGGAGTGGACGCGGTGATGATCGGCAGAGGCGCCTTGCGCAACCCGTGGATCTTCATGCAATGCCTGGAGACCAGCGCCGCCTCGGCGCAAGCGCGAGGCGGCGTTGAGTCCAGCGGCACGCTGGCGGCACGCTGGCCGGGGAACGCCCCGGGGCGGATTGGCCCGGCTCCGATTGCCCTCGACAAGCATTGTTCGCCATCGGAGTCGAGCCCATTGGGTCCAGCGGTACGTTGGCCGGGGGCGATGGAAATTCTCGTCCGCTACCGGGACTTGTTGCGGGAGCATTACGATTCCCGCAGGACCCTCCTGATGACGCGCAAGCTGGCGGTGTGGATGGCTTACGGATATCCCGGGGCCGCCGCGTTTCGCGGCCAGGCGTTCCAATTACACGCCATCGCCGACCTGTTCGACTGCGCGGCCCGGTTCTTCGACCATGCGGAGCGGTTTCCGCCCCCGCGATTCGACGAATCGGAATCGTTCATGATGGGCGGCCATGGCTGAAACGGCCCGCGGACGCCCTTCATCTTCTTTTTCCCGCCGCGACGATCGCGAAAGCTTTTTGTCGCAACTTGGGCTATAATCCCTTTTATGGCCGGTTGGTGTCCGCGGAGGTCCTCCGCCCGGCGGCGCTCTTGACTCAATGCCGCGTTCCGGCGATCGCGTCAGCGTCATCGCCGCTTCGCCTCCCGTTGCGAAGCGGGCGGCGGCTGAAAAAACCGGCGTCCCTCGGACAAGCGAAACAGCCCGTGAAACACCGCGTTTCCAAACCGCAAGCCAGTTTCCCGCGCATTCTTTTGTTGGCCGTTCTGTTCGGCCAGGGATGCGCCGCGTCTTATACCTGGATCAGGGACCAGGGAGAAGGGAGTTCCCGGCATTATCAGGTCCCGTTCGATGTCGTTTGGGAGGCCATTCCCATCGTCGTCAGGGAATTGGGACCCCTGATCGTGGAGGAAAACAAAAAAAAAGGATACTTTCTCGCTGAAGGCGAACAAACCGCCTTCAGCTACGGGGAGAGGATAACGATTTATGTCAAGAAAATCGACCCCGTCAATACGCAGGTCGAGGTCGTTTCCAAAAGACAATGGACCTCCGATCTTATAGGGACGAATTGGGAAAAACCCCTATTGGACAACCTGGATAAAACTTTGAATCAGAGGCGGGGATGAATCTCGCGGAGAGAAAAAATTGCTGGATAAAGACCAGTTTCTGGAGTTGATCAAGGACGTCTCCTTTTTCAAGGAGTTTAGCGTTCAGGAAAGAGAATACCTGGCGGGCGCCAATTTCAAGGCCATCCGCTACCACGGCGGGGAATCGATCATCCGGGAAGGGGACGTGGATAGTTCCCTCTACCTCCTTCTTCGCGGCACGGTCGGCATATATAAAAACAGCGGTCCCGCGCAACCGGGAGCGGATTCCTCCGGCAAGGCCTTCATCGCGACGCTCAAGGCCGGTTCGGTTTTCGGCGAGATCTCCCTCATCAGCAAGAAGCCCAGGACCACCAACGTCGTCGCCGACGAGGGGGAGGCCATCGTCCTGAAAATCGAGGGCGATTTTCTGTACAGTTTGTCGCCGGTGTTTGTCACCAAATTCCAGCAACGGTTGATCGAGATCCTGGTCAAGCGTCTGGACGACATGAATAACCAACTGGTCGAAATGGCGCGGGCGAACCGGCAAAGGGAGCGATAAAGCGGAAGCGCGCGCGGCGTTTTCCTGGAAGCTAACAACGTTTGAGCTTATGTCCGGCGGGCGAAGACTGGAAAAAGATCAACTGGCGGGATTGATCAAGGACGTCTCCTTTTTCGAGAATTTTTCCCGGGAGGAGATGGAGTTCCTGGCTTCCGCGGATTGCAAGGCCATCCGCTACCTTCCGTCCGAGGAAATCATTTCGGAGGGGGAAGCGGACAGCGCGTTGTACGTTCTTCTGCGGGGCGTCATCGCGATCACGAAAAACGCCGTTTCGAGCTCCACCAAAAGGCCCGGAAAGGTCCAGATCACCAGGTTGAAGCCGGGCTCCGTCTTCGGAGAGATATCCCTCATCAGCTCGTGCCCACGCACCACCAGCGTCCTTGCCGAACGAGAGGCGATCGTCCTGAAGATCGAGGGTAAAACGCTGAGGAAGATGGACCCGGTTTTCGTAAACAAAATTCAAAAACGGCTGATCGAGCTCCTGGTCGCTCGGCTGGACGACATGAATTCCCAATATGTGGAAAAAGAGAGATAAAACCGGCGGGAAAACCCCGCATCTCGGGACCAAGGACACCTTGAACGCAAGGAAAGCCAAGCGTCACGCCGGATTCAATGCCGTTTCCCGCCAGCGCGACGGCTGGAGGGCGCCCCCCCTTGCAAAGGGGGTTGGGGGGATTGTCGACGGTCCCTCGGTCCCGAGGAAAACCCGGCACGCTGGATCCGGCGCCGCTCCGGGCGAAGGGGCTTTTCGTAAGGTAGCCAGGGATTCGGCAAAGCGGGAGTTGCGCGGCAAAACAACGACGCGCGCCCAGTGGAAAAAAGACAACGAGTTCGTCCTTTGCGGTTGGAACGCCTGCCTGCGCGCTTTCGAAGCCCGGCCCCAGGACACGTGCCGGTTCTACTTTTCCAAGGAGCGTTCCCTCGAGGTCAACGCCATCAAATTTTGGTGCCGGGACCACAAACTGCCCTACCGGGAACTGGACGCCGAGTCCTTGAACAAGGCGGCCGGAAGCGTCCACCACGAAGGCGTGATCTTGGTGGTCCGCCCGCCGCGCACGGGGTCGCTACAGGCGCTGACCTTGCGGGGATTGCCTCCGGAGGGCTTCCTCGTCGCCCTGGACCGCGTGGAAAACGTCCATAACGTCGGCGCGATCCTGAGGACCTGCGCTTTTTTTGGGGCCGTCGGCCTGTTGGTGGGGATGGAGAACGAGCCATTGACGGTAAGCCCTTCCCTGGCGCGCGTCGCGGAAGGGGCGTTGGAGACGGTCCCCATTTATCAAAGCGCCGACCTGCCCTCGTCCCTGCGGGACCTGCGCGCCGCAAGAACATTCGTGCTGGGCGCGGACCTGACCGCCGACCGGTCCATCTACGATATCGAAATCCCTTTTCCCTGCGTCGTGGCGCTGGGCAACGAGCAGGAAGGACTTTCCGAAAGAGTCAGGAAACGTTGCGACGCCGTGGTCAGCATCCCCGGAAGCGGGACCATGCAATCGCTCAACGTTTCGGTCGCCGCCGGCGTGGTCCTGGCGGAGTTGCGGCGCAGAGCCTCCATGGGCAAACCAGCCCGTTCCGGATTGCCCGCGATCGCTCCTTGAGCGCCGGGGAATTACATTCCGGCGATCGCGGCGCGTCGTCGCCTTGCCCCCGCGACGAATGGGCGTCACGCCAGGCGCTTGAACCTTGATCCTGCCATCGCATGTTTTTCGCGAAACTCCATCCCTTGCTGGTCCATTTTCCGGTGGCATTGCTGGTTGCCGGGACGCTGTTCGAATTTTACGGAAAATTACAGAAGGAAGAAGCGACGCTCGCCGCCGCCCGGTTCAACCTGCTCTTGGGATTTTGGACGGCGCTCGCCGCGGCTGTTGCCGGGATTTTGGGCGCGTTGTCCCTGGACGTTCAGCCGAAGTTCAAGACCGCGTTGGTCCTGCACGCCGAATTCGCGTTGGCGACCCTTGTCCTGTTCGCGGCCGCGTTACTGGTCCGCCGGTTCTGGAAAGGAAAAACGGGAACGTTTCTTTACGTCATACTGCTCGCGGCGGGCTTGACGTGCGTCCTCGCCGCGGGGCATTGGGGAGGGGAAATGGTCCACCGGTTCGGCGTGGCGACGTTGCGCCCGGCCAGCGTGGCTCTGGATCCAACGGACCCGACTCGGATGGCGAATGGGAGCCATGGGTGGGCAATTCGAGTCGAGCTTGCCGCGCGCGGAGGCCCTCCGCTTCAGTAAAACACCAGCCGGTAGCCGGAGTACACGCTGGCGATCATCGCCAGAAAATTCAGGACGTAAAACAAGACCGCCGTCGAGGAATAAGCGCGGACGTATGAATAAACGGCGCAAATCCCGTAAAATATGACGAAAATAAACGAGTACCCTTGATGTCCCTCCGCCTGCTCGGAAGTGAACCGTCCGATATCGACGGCAATCATGCCGGAAAACGCCGCCAGGATGACCGCTAAAAGTCCGACGCTGAAATTAAGGGACGCCGCCGCGGCCAGTTCCGGCTGGTCGCGCTTTTTGGCCAGAAAAAGCAACGCCGCTCCGGCGACGAACAGGGCCGGGGAAAAGTGGGAGATGAATGGGTGAAATGCGGTCTCGCCGATCATAAGGGGTCTGCCGCCAGAACGCTCTCCGGCGCCCGCGATTCCTCGGCGCGAATAAAGTCCGGCGCAGGGCCATCCTGCTCCGGGATGTTCCCCGGCCAGCATGTCGCTGGACCCAACGGGCTCGACTCGGATGGCGAACGACGCTTGTCGAGGGCAATCGGGGCCCGCGCCAATCCGCTCCGGGATGTTCCCCGGCCAGCATGTCGCTGGACCCAACGGGCTCGACTCGGATGGCGAACGACGCTTGTCGAGGGCAATCGGGGCCCGCGCCAATCCGCTCCGGGGCGTTCCCCGGATATGATAAAATCAAGAATACGGGGCGGTTTGACTCAAGAAGCCTTGGGTTTGTTTTCCGGGTTCTTCGGATCTATGGCGGTGATGGAGTTCAGGTCCAGATTCACGTCCACGTCCACCTTGGTGGCCGCCACGACATCCTGTTCGAGTTGATTGATATCGACCGTTTGTTTGAGTCCTTCCGCTTCGTCAAGGACTTCCTGTTTCAACTCGTTGAACGTGGCTTGAAACTCGGCCCATCCCTTGCCGATGGAACGGGCGAGCTTGGGAAGGTTTTTGGGGCCGATGACCACCGCGGCAATGGCCATGATAACCAACAATTCAAAAAACCCGATATCGAACATAAACGCTCCGGGACGGGAATGGATGGATAGCAAGGGATACAAAGCCCATGTTACCAGATAATCCGGCGGTCGGCAATAATCCCCTTATTTCCAAGACCCCGCGGTCCGCGCATTGACACCTCTTATGATCTTGTATAAAATTTCTCCTTTCCGGCGGAGTTCCGCACTGGGTATTCAACGCGGAGAGCCTGGAACCCTTTATTTTTTCTTGTATAAGTCTTATTTTTCCCCGGTTGCCACGGTTTCTTTTTCAAGGGGTTTGGGCCGGTCCAAATGAAAATCGTCCGCGGCTCGAAAAACATTACAGGCCCTCTGTCCCACCCCGCGGTGGCCATTGGCAACTTCGACGGCGTGCATCTGGGCCACCAGAGCGTCGTCCGCAAGGCTGTCGAACAGGCCCGCCGCAACAACGGCGTTGCCGCGGTCCTCACGTTCGAACCCCACCCTTTGAAAATCCTCGCGCCGGAAAAAGTTCCTCCCCTCCTGACGACCTTCCGCAAAAAAATGGAGTTGATAGAGCAGTGCGGCATCGACATGGTCATCTGCGAGGCGTTCGACCGGCGGTTCGCGGGCCAGGAGCCGGAGGAATTTGTCGAGGAGGTCCTTGTCAAGGCCATTGGGGTCAAGGAAGTGGCGGTCGGGTTTGACTACGCGTTTGGGAAGGGCCGGCAAGGGACGATTTCCCGTCTGCGGGAGATGGGCGGAAAGTGGGACTTTGCCGTACACGTCGTCGGCCCCGTGACGGTCGACGGCCGGCCCGTGAGCAGTTCGCGCATCCGCGAGGCGCTCGACGCGGGCGACGTGGAATCGGCGGCCCGGTACCTGGGACGGCCCTATTCCCTGGAAGGCGCGGTCGTGAAAGGTTTCCGCGTCGGCGGGGGGATTGGGTTTCCCACCGCCAATATCGACCCGGGCGAGGCTTTGGTCCCCGGCGGCGGCGTGTACGCCGTCTACGTCGCGCATAAGAACCGGCGCTACCCGGGAGTGGCCAATATCGGCTTCAACCCCACTTTCCGCGGAAAGCGTTTGAGCGTCGAGGCCCACATCCTCGATTTTGACGAGCAAATATACGGACAGGAAATCGAAGCGTTCTTTATCAAACGTATCCGTAGCGAGATCGAATTCAAGTCCGCGGACGAGTTGGCCGAGCAGATCCGAAAAGACGCGGCGGAGGCAAAAACCCTTTTAGCGGAGCGCCCATTTTGAAGAATTTCAGACAGTTGATCATCGGACTCGCCATCGCCGCTTTTGCGGTTTATTTCACTTTCCGGAACGTCTCCATGAAGGAGTTGATGGACTCCTTCAAGACCGTGCAATATGTTTATCTGATCCCCGCCGCCCTGTTCAGCATCGCCACCTACGTAGGCCGGGCCTACCGTTGGCAGGTCCTGGTGAGCCCCTTGAAACAGGTCCGGGTGTGGGACATGTTTTCCCCCCTCATGGTGGGTTTCATGGGGAATATCCTGCCGGCGCGGGCGGGAGAGGTCCTTCGCGCGTACCTCCTCGGTAAAAAGCAGAACATTTCGTTTACCGGCGCGGTCGCCACCATCGTGGTGGAACGGATGTTCGACCTGCTCATGCTCCTGCTTCTTTTCGCCTGGGTCCTGATATTCCACGGGGACGCGTTCAATTCCAACGCCGGTTGGGGCGGGATCTCCCTGCGCGATATGGCGTTCAAATTCGGGATACTCTGTAGCGGACTGATCGCGTTCCTGATCGCCTTCGTTTACATGGTGGTTTACCACAATGGCCGGATGCTCGGCCTAGTCCGGTCGCTTCTCAAATTTCTTCCGGAAAAGTGGAGCGGCAAGGTCGTGCACGTGGTCGAGACGTTCAGCCAGGGGTTGCTGGTCGCCCGGGATTTCGCCGCGCTTGGGAAAATAATGATTTATTCCCTGGCGACGTGGCTGTTCATCGTCCTCAGTTATCTCCCTTACTATTGGGCCTACGATATACAGAACATCTCCGTCGAATCGCTATTGATCCTGGTGGTGATGGTTTGCATCCTGATCACCGTCCTGCCCACCCCCGCGTTCCTCGGGTCGTTTCAGGCCGGGGTGCTGATCGCCCTGCACGAGATCATGCGCGAGCCGGAGGTGATGGCGGTGAGTTTCGGCATGGTGGCGTGGGCGGTCAATTTCGTCGTCCTTGTGGCGATGGGGGTGTACTTCATCCTGCACGACCACCTGTCCGTCACGCAATTGGTGGAGGTCGAGGAGGAGGGGGAGGCCGTATTGGAAGGGAAAAGTCCGAATCCGTAAGAATTATTGAATTTTTCCGAGACAACGGGGCATAATTGCGGTATAAATCATGTTCCCCGGAACGCAAGGGCCGAAGTGGCGGAATTGGTAGACGCGCATGATTCAGGGTCATGTGTCAGCAATGGCGTGGAGGTTCGAGTCCTCTCTTCGGCACCATATCTTAAACGGCTTACGATTCCCCCCTGCCGCCCCTACGCCAAAAAACTTCGGCGCATCCTGAGGATTTCTTCCTCATCGCCAGAGCGTTATCGATTATCTAAATCAAAACAGATGAGTTCAGAGAACCTCGATATATACTGTCGTCCAAACTGAGCTTGGAAGCGAAGTGGTTTTCTGCCCAACCATTGTATCATTTGGATTTTCTCCGCCTTGTCAATGTTCTTTCGGCGCCGTATTCTAAGTCCAGCGGGGAGAAGCGGCCTCGACGCCATGTTTAGGACAGGCTTTCTTGCCCGTTAAGTAGGATGGGTTTCCAGCGTGTCATTTGGGAAGATGACAATGTCAAAAAACAAAAGACCGACAACTAAAATCATCGACAAGATGGTGGCCCGGATCGTCAAGCGGTTCCATCCGGAGCGGATCATCCTCTTCGGTTCGTATGCGCGGGGGGACGCCGGTCCCGATAGCGACGTGGACCTCCTGGTCGTCATGCCAGTCGAGGGGTCGAAGCGAGAACAAGCCGTCAAGATTCGAGTCGAGCTCCATGACTTGCGTATCTCAAAAGATATCATTGTATCCACGCCGGAAGAATTTGCCTGGCGCAAGGAAGTGGTTGGGACAATCGAGTATCCCGCGGTTCACGAAGGGAAAGAGCTTTATGTCAAAGCGTGATGATATCCACGCCGTGGGCGCCGAATGGGTGAAGAAGGCGGAAAACGATTTGACCGCGGCCTCTCACACCTTGACGCTTGGCGAAAAGTGTCCGACCGATGCAGTCTGCTTCCATGTTCAGCAGTGTGTCGAAAAGTATCTCAAGGCGGTTTTGGTCCTCGAAGAAATCCCTTTTCCCAAAACCCACGACATCGAGGAGATCGTTTTGCTTTTGCCTCTTCCATTACGCCCCACCCTGACCAAAGATGAGCAGGGTTTTTTGACCGAGTATGCAACCGGTCCCCGTTACCCCGGCTGGGGCGAGGTCTCGCTGACCGAGGCACGGCGGGCGGTTGCGCTTGCCCGGCGCGTCAGGAAGGAAATTCGCGCTAAATTACCTAAGGAAGTTTTGCGGAGAAGGAGCGTCAAGGAGGAGTAAATATGGCGCGACATGGCCCAAAAGTCTTCCCACCGCGGAGCGTCTGTCGATCATCGACAGCGACCATACGCTTTTCTGTCCCGCTACGCATCCGTTAACGTCGCCGACGGGGGCTTGTGAAGATCTGCCTGACAGTCAATTCCTCTCCCTGGTCGCGATTCAAGGGCGGCGGCCAGATCGCCGTGCATTTTTTGGCCTCGGCCCTGTCCGGGCAGGGGCACGACGTGACGGTCATATACTCCAAAAGTCCCGGCGAGAACGTCGTCCCGTCTCCGGTCCCTTACCGCATCGTATGGGCGCGCCACTTCAACGTCGCCACGCTCAACCTGAACATTTTTTCCTTCGCCTGGGAGCTTTGGCGCCTGACGGGGAAGGAGCGTTTCGACGCGATCCATGGTAACGCCGAGGAGGCCTTTTTTTCCGCCCGCATCGCGTCGGCGCGCGGGGCGGCGTTTTTTTTCACCTCCCATTCCCCCTGCATCCCCGCGACCGGCATGCTGGGCGGACTGCGGCGGCCCGTCCATTTCCTGAAGAACCTGAACTTTTATCTTCTGCGCGCCGCCGCCAAGGGGGCCCGCCGAATCGTGGTCTTCAGCCGGTTTTCCAAAAGCCTGGTCGTCGCGGGTTTGGGAAGCGAATGGGAAAGCCGGGTGTCCGTCGTCCATCCCGGCGTCGATCCCAGCTGGTTCGAGGCGAAACGCGGACCCACGTCCCGGTCCGAACTGCTCTTCTGGGGACGGTTGGAGGAGGAAAAAGGCGTCGTCGAGCTTCTGCGCGCCCTGCGCTACGTCGCGGCGCAAATCCCGGACGTCCGCCTCACCCTCGTCGGGGAAGGCAACGCCGCCGAAAAGTGCAAACGGCTGGCGCGCGAACTGGATATCGCCGACAAGGCGGTTTTCGCGGGCTGGCAGGATGTCCCTGAGATCCAGGCGTTGGCGGGCATGAGCCGGGCCGGGATTTTCCCCTCCCGGGTCGAGAGTTTTGGGCTCGCCGTGGCCGAGTCCATGGCGGCGGGCCTGCCGGTGGTCGCCACCCGGGCGGGCGCCTTGCCGGAAATAGTCGACGACGGCGTCACGGGGACCCTGACGCCGGTGGGAGACGTGACCGCGCTGGCGCAGGCCATTGTCGCCGTGTTGGACAACCCGGCCGAATGCCGGCGGATGGCCGACCGGGGCCGGGAGATCATGCGCGAAAAATGCTCGTGGGATGCAACCGCCAAAACCATCGCGGGCCTATACGAAGAAGAAATAACGGGAAAATGAGGAGGGCTTGAAGCGGTCGAGGTTTCGGGCCGGAGGCGCCGCCGGCATCCTCAGGGGTTTACTTCTCCCCTGAAACGACCTTGTTCCTTCCGGTCCTTTTGGCCACGTACAAGCGGTCGTCCGCCTGTTTGAGACAATGGTCCACGTTCGGGCAATCGCCGAAGTAGAGGGCGACGCCAAAACTCATGGTGACCGGGATTTTTTGTTGGTTGTACCTAAAGTCCTCGGATTCGAATTTGGAGCGCACTTTTTCGGAGAGGGTTTCCGCGCCTTTCAAATCGGTCTCGGGCAACAGGACGAGGAATTCCTCCCCGCCCCAGCGGAAGACCAGGTCCTGCTTGCGTAGGGTCGTTTTCATGAGGTTGGCGGCTTGTTTGAGCGCCTGGTCCCCGGCGTCGTGGCCGTAGGTGTCGTTGATTTTCTTGAAATGGTCGATGTCGCCGATGACCAAGCCGAAGGGCTTGCCGTGGCGTTCGAACCGTTTTGTTTCATAAACGATTTTTTCCTCGAAATCCCGGCGGTTGGGAAGGCCGGTCAGCGGGTCCGTCCGGGCCGCCTCCTCCAGACGCTTTTTCAGGTCCAGGAGCTCCGAGATCAGTTGCTCCCTTTTTTCCTGGGC
>JACQQK010000081.1 GCA_016207065.1 Nitrospinota bacterium | reverse complement strand
TTTCATAAATGCGTGAACCTGGTATCGTTGTTCCTGGGCAAGCCGGGCGTATGCTCTCATCGGCGCTCCTTGGATTTGGCGATTTAAGAAACGCTGAGGATATTACCCCAGCTTGCCTCTTAAACCGACCGCCAAAGTAGCTCTCTTACGAGTTGAATCCGCCATACCCGTTCGACGAATAATCGTAATCTTTCAGTCGAATGTTTTTTATCGCCTTCATGGCCGGTTACCCGATTCGCCATGCGCATCCAAAGAGCCCCATAAATGGGGCAACTACGAAACCTGTCAAAACCAACGCCATTGTCCGTGGGAATTAAACTACAAGGGGATCGGGATCAATAAAAACAATCTATTGAATCCTCTGAAAACCGCCCCATGAATGGGGCGACTACAAAAGCCTGAAACCCACGTTCCCGTAGTTGCCTGATTCATCAGGCGGTTTTGGGGCGGCTACAAACACGCTACACAGTTACTCCGGTTGGATTTCGATCAACGCTTCGTCCGGGGTCACGGTGTCTCCCTTGGTCACGAACACGGCGATGACCGTTCCGGAAACCGGAGCTTGCACTTCGTTCTCCATTTTCATGGCCTCGATCACCAGCACGGGGTCGCCCGCCTTGACCTTGGCGCCGGGCGCGACCTGAACGGCGACGATGGTCCCGGGCATGGCTGTTGTCACGTGGCCGGGGTGGAACGGATGGGGGCGTTGTTTCATGGCCGAGGACGACGCGGGTTTGGCTTTCCTGGCGACGTTGTTTCCTTCCCCGGCCAGTTCGATTTCGTTCATCACCTCGATCAGGACTTCCTCCGGCACGCCGTCGACGGAGACGAAGAACGGACGTTTTTCCTGCCCTGCGTGGCCGGTCCCGGTCAGATGGATATGATACGTTTCCCCGTGCAGGGTGACGTTGAATTCGTTGGGGGCGAAACGCGGACCTACAGCGGCGGTCCTGGCTTCCGGCGGCAGGAGTGGTTCGGGATGCAAGGCTCCCGCCAGGCGCTCCTGCAGAAAGACCCGCCCGATGTCGGGGAACATGGCGTAGGTCAGGACGTCCTCGTCGGCCCGCGTCAACGTCTCGATCTCGCCGCGCAACTTGTCCAGTTCGTCCTCCAGCAAGTCGGCGGGACGGCAGGCGACGATCTCCGCGTTGCCGATGACCAGGTTGCGCACCTCGGAATTGACCTCGCCCGGCGTTTTCCCATAACGTCCATGAAGATAATGTTTGACCTCCGTGGCGACGCTCTTGTACCGGGCTCCCGTCAAGACGTTGAGGACGGCCTGGGTCCCGACGATCTGGGACGTCGGGGTGACGAGGGGAGGGTAGCCCAAATCCTGGCGGACGCGGGGGATTTCGGCCAGGACTTCGTCGAAACGGTGCAGGGCGCCCTGTTCCTTCAACTGATTGGACAGGTTGGAGACCATCCCGCCGGGGACCTGGCTGGCCAGCATCCGGCTGTCCACGCCGGTGAACTTGCTTTCGAACTGCCAGTATTTCTTGCGCACCTCGCGGAAATAAGCGGCGATATCTTGTAACAGGCCGAGGTTCAACCCGGTGTCGTGGGGCGTGCCTTGCAAGGCGGCCACGACGCTTTCCGTGGTGGGATGGGAAGATCCCTCGGAAAAGGCGGAAATGCACGTGTCCAACATCGTTGCCCCGCTTTCGACGGCTTTCAGGAGGCTCATGGAGGCCAGCCCGGAGGAGGCGTGGCTGTGGACATGGACCGGGATGGAGACGGCGTCTTTCAAGGCCCGGACCAGGTCTGTAGCGTGGTAGGGGGAAAGCAGGCCCGACGCGTCCTTGATCGCCAGGGTGTCGCACCCCATCGCCTCGAACTCCTTCGCCAGGCCGGCGAAGTAGGGGATGTTGTGGACCGGGCTGGTCGTGTAGCTGATCGCCCCCTCGGCGTGTTTGCCCGCTTTTTTCACGGCCTCGACCGTCGTGCGGGTGTTGCGCAGGTCGTTCATGGCGTCGAAAATGCGGAAAACGTCCACTCCGTTATCGGCGGCTTTCTGGACGAACAGGCGCGCCACGTCGTCGGAGTAGTGCCGGTACCCCAGGAGGTTTTGTCCGCGCAGGAGCATTTGCAGGCGGGAGTTGGGCAGGGCGCGCCGGAGTTTGCGCAGGCGTTCCCAGGGGTCTTCCCGCAAGAAACGCGCGCAGGCGTCGAACGTGGCGCCGCCCCAGGCCTCCAGGGACCAGAACCCCACGTTGTCCAGTTTCTGGCAGATCGGAAGCATGTCGTCCGTCCGCATGCGGGTGGCAATCAGCGACTGATGGCCGTCGCGCAGTACCAATTCGGTTAAATGTACCTTGGGCATAAGTTTGCGATTGTCGATGGTTGTTGGGTTTGAAATTGGGGACTGTTAAATCCCTTCGTGGGCCGCGATGGCGGCGGAGATCGCGACGGCCACAAGCTCGGGCGGCCGCCGCACGGTATACTGGGTCAGGTTCGGGTGGGTTTCCACGAAGTTGGTGTTGAACTTGCCGCTTCGAAAGTCCGGATTTTTCAGGATTTCGCGATAGTAGGGGATGGTGGTTTTCACGCCAAACACGATCATGTCGTTCAAGGCCCGCAGACCCCGGTCGATGAGGCTTTCCCAGGTCAAATTCCAGACGATCAGCTTGGCGCACATGGAATCGTAGTAAGGGGGGATCACGTAGCCCGTGTACATCGCCGCGTCGGTGCGCACGCCCGGCCCGCCGGGGGCGTAATACCGCGTGATGCGCCCGAAGCTCGGCAAAAAATTATTCCGCGGGTCTTCCGCGTTGACGCGGAATTCCATCGCGTAACCCTGATGACGGATGTCCGACTGCTTGTATTGCAGGGGCAGGCCGCCCGCGACGCGGATTTGTTCCTGCACGATGTCGATGCCGGTGATGGTCTCGGTTACCGGGTGCTCGACCTGCAGACGGGTGTTCATTTCCATGAAGTAGAACCGGTTGTCGCCGTCCAGCAGGAACTCGACGGTCCCGGCGTTCTCGTAGCCGACCGCCTGGGCGGCCTTGACCGCCAGGCCGCCGACATATTGACGTTGCTCCGGCGTCAATTGCGGGGAAGGGGCGATCTCGATCAGCTTCTGGTTGCGCCGCTGGATCGAACAGTCCCGTTCGAACAGGTGGACGACGTTGCCCTGGCTGTCCCCCAGGACCTGCACCTCGATGTGCTTGGGGTTGAGCACGCATTTTTCCAGGAACACCTCCGGCGCGCCGAACGCCTTTTGCGCCTCGGAGATCACCCGGTCGTAGTTTTTCTTCAATTCGCCCGCGTTGTTGCAACGGCGGATGCCGCGTCCGCCGCCGCCGTTGGTGGCCTTCAACATGACGGGGTAACCGATCCCGTTCGCCAGGGTCAGGGCTTCCTCGACGCTGGAGAGGTTCCCGCCGCTCCCCGGGATGACAGGGATGCCAGCCTGGATCATGGCCTGGCGCGCCTGGATCTTGTCGCCCATTTGCCGGATGACCTGGGCCGAGGGGCCGATGAACTTGATGTTTCTGCGGGCGCACGCCTCGGCCAGCAGAGGGTTCTCGGACAGAAAGCCGTATCCGGGGTGCAAGGCGTCGCATCCGGCGGCGGCCGCCAGGTTGACGATGTTGTGCGGGTTCAAATACCCGATGACCGGGTCCAACCCGATGTGATAGGCCTGGTCCGCCTTCTTGACGTGCAGGGCGTGCCGGTCGGCGTCGGTGTAAATGGCCGCCGACTCGATGCCCAGCTCGGAACAGGCGCGGACGATGCGCACCGCGATCTCCCCGCGGTTGGCTATGAGAATCTTTTTGATCATGAGTTTTGGCGAAAGAAAGTTTGGCGTCCGGCGGACCGGGCGCAAAAAAGTAGCCAGGCCTGCTTGCCATGGCGGAAAGAGGACTGGCTACAGCGATTATCAACCAAGTATAATTTCAAATGCAATTCATTTTTATCTAAGCGCCTTTGCCGGATATCACCGCCATGGAAGATTCGGGAATTCCCTCTCGTATTGCTGGCGCGCCGCCCCCACGGACACCCGGCCCGGATTTTCCTTTGAGCCCCATTCATTTATAGCGCGCTCGATATTGTCCGGTTGCGTACAGCGGGACCAGATCTTGTGGGCGCCGACGCACTCGCCATTCTGAAAGGAGTAGGGAACGACGACTTCAAGCCGGTTGACGCAACCCGGCGACGCGTATTTGTTCACATTGGCGTCCACGGCCTTCATCAGGCTCGAACAGACAACGGCGTCGTTGCTTTTAGCGGCGATCGCGGGACCGGCCGGGGTTTTCCCGCCTTTATCGCCGCCCGGAACGTTGTCGGCCGCGGGGATGTTTACCTGTTCCTTTCTGGGACGCGGTTTGGCCGCCTCGGCGCGGATGGCATTAATATCCCCGGCCACTCTTTTCCAAGCCTCAGCCTTGAGTTTCTCCTTCTGCTCCTTCAGCGCTTCCAACTGGTAGCGCGTTTCCATCCGGTTGATCCAGAAATCGTCGATCCGGGTTCTCCAACGCTCGCTTACGCTCTCCCTCGTCCAATCCTTCTTCTTTATCAATTCCTCGAACATTTTGTCCTTGACGAAGTAGTAACCGCTGGCGCTGTTCATGACGCCCGCCGCAAAGGCCGCTTCCCGCGAATCCGGGTGTACGTCCGATTTTATATCGCCAGAGCGGGACGCTCTATATCTCTGGTATATGGATTCTTCAAAGTGGGGGATCGCGACATAATCCCGGAGGATTTCCAGCGAGGTCTGGTAGACGCCGGCCATTGTCAAGAAACCGTTCACCGCGCCCGGCAGAAACTTGTCCTTGATCTTGCCCACTCCATAGTCCAAACCCTCCATGGCGATTTCCGTCGCCAACTCCTGGTCCCTGGCGTCGGCGATCATGTTGATGGCCTTGACGGCAAAGACGGCGTTATTGACGTTTTCGAACAGCGCGGCGTGTTCCTCATAAACCAGGCCCACTGCGTCCGCCGCCAATCCGGTGAAACGCGAAACCTCATCGATGACCTCCGCCCGGGTCGGTTTCGACAATTCCCCCGCAAAGGCCGGGAAAGCGGCAAAAATGATTAAAAGAACGCTCCATACCGCCTTTGTTGCATTTAATTTTCATAAGTCCCTTTCTCCCTGTTCGCTGGCATGAAGAGGCGGCGTTCTCGAATCATGATAGGCGGCTCCTATTGCGTTTCTATTTGTGGGCTTGCGCCGGTATCCTGCCGGCCACGGTTTTCGCCATTTGCTGGGTCAGTTCCATCGACGTGGTCGTCTGATCCACGTATTTCCCCGGTTTGCCGTCGTGTTTCTTCACCTCCGAATTTTGCCAGTCCTGGAGTTGCTTGGCGGGCAGGCTCCATGTGACGACCTCCGCGTACCATCCCCCTTTGACAAAATTGCATTGGAAATAGTAGCGCGACTCCATATTGCCCTTGCATCCTCCCGCCACGATGCCGTCGCCCGTCAGATCGACGGTCAGGGTTTTGTTCTTGATCTGTTGTTTGATGGTGTCGGACCACTCCGGGCGCGGACGGAGCGAAATGGAAACTTCGATCTGCGACGGGTTTGCCCTGGCGTCGCCGTCGGGCAGTTTGTAAGAGGGCGCTTGCTTGGGCGCCCGGTTTTCGACAAGCCCGTCCAGGTAGTCGGAGTTGAGCATGAAGAAACGCTGGAACTTGACCTTCGCGACCGCGTCGTCCCCGACCTTGAAGTCGTCCGGCCGGGAAGGATCGGCCAGGCGTTTAAACCCTTTCGGGAGGTTGCCGTCGGAAAAGAAGTAGCCGTCCGGCCCCTGGGCGGCGCGCGGCCGGTTTGCCTCCGCGCGGATGGCGTCCAGGTCCCTGGACACCTTTTTCCAGGTCTCGGCCTTGAGGTTGTCCTTTTGCGCCTTCAGGTTCTCCAATTGGTAACGGGCTTCCAGCCGGTTGATCCAGAAATCGTCGATCTGCCGCTCCAGTTTCTTGACCATGGGCTCGCCCATCACGTCCTTGTTCAACCCCC
>JACQQK010000078.1 GCA_016207065.1 Nitrospinota bacterium | reverse complement strand
GCCCCGGGGCGTTCCCCGGTCAAGGGAGGGGAGTAATTTGAGGGTCGAGCCAAAGGGTTCATTTTGTTAGACGCTCTTAGGCAAAGGTTCCTTTCGCAATCCCGGCTGGTTTCGGGTCCTTCCCGGTTTTTTATGGCGCAGGGGGGCTTTATCCATGCACGGGTCCCCAAATTAGTGTATAAAGAAAAGATCCCATCTCTTGAATTTAATAAAAGGGTTACGTTGCATGAATTGCAAAAAGTTTTTATTTTTCGGTCTCATCCTGGGTTGCGCGTTGACGGTCCTGGGGTGCGGAGAGGCCAAAAAGGAAGAGGCGCAAAAACCGCTGGGACTGGCGATGGACCTGCCCAAGGCGGAATCGAACCTGAAAATGTCGAAGGAGGACGTGGCTGGCAAGGGAATGCCGGAAGTCAAAAAGTCCAATATCGAGTTCAAGTTCGACGAATCCCGGATCGGAAAAAGGACCGCCGAAGCCCCCGTCAAGGACCAGGCGTCCTGTCTCGACCTCGTGGCGTCGCTGGAAAAGAAACGGGACGTTGTCCAGCGTAACGACGGGATATGGGGTTACATCGAACAGACCGGCGACTTGAAGGAATATTCGCCCCTGGGCATGCAACTGGATTCGGACTTGAACAAAACGGTGCGCGTGTTCCGTTATCTCTGCAACACGGCGAAAGGGGTCCCTTATACGTATCTGGCGGACCTGGTCAACAGCGAACTGGAGGCGGGGGGAGAGCCGGGATTCAGGGAGAAATTCGAGCAAATGGGCGAGTCTCCCAAGGACATCGAGGTTTATCTCGAGTACGCGGCTTTTGCCAAAAAGATCAAGGACCGGACCGTCGAATATGCCGCCATTCAGGACGCCGTCCTGCGCGGGGAGCTGTTCGTGGACAAATACTCGGAGTTCGCCCAACGCCTGGCGGAGAAAAAATCGCCGGAGGTCATCGCCGACATCAAGGCCCTCCACGAGGCGCTGGCCCAATTCATGTCGTCCAACGGGCCGGTGGCGATGGCGATCGCGGAGGACGAACGGAACCCCTCGACCAACCTGCGTCAGGGACAGACCAATATAGGGTATTGAAGGGGGCGGGGCGGCGCGCGGATCGTTGCGCGCGGGGAAAGCGCGTAATAGACGGCGAATCCCCTTGGCGAACAAGCGTCATTGAGGGCAATTCGAGTCTTGCCATCCCGTTCCGGGGCGTTCCCCGGAAGGGGGAGGGGATTTGATGTATATTTACTTATCGACTCCCTGGTAGAACAGGGACTTGGATTGGAACCGGGGACTCAGTTGAAGTGGGTCGTGGCCGAAGGGATTTTCCCCATCCGTTTTTTGCGGAGCTTGTCCTCGGTTTCGACCCGCGCCCTCTTCTTCTGGCCCAGATGGAACCGGTGGACAAAAGCGTGGTGGATCACCTCGTCCATGGACTTGACGGGGTAAAACTTCATGCTCTTGCGGATGTTGGCCGGGATTTCGGGGATGTCCTGCTCGTTTTCCGTGGGCAGGATGATTTCGCGGATCTTCGCCCGGTGCGCGGCGAGCATCTTTTCCTTCAGTCCGCCGATCTGCAGGACTTTCCCCGTGAGCGTCACTTCCCCGGTCATGGCCAGGTCCTTGCGGACGGGGTATTGGGTCAGGGCGGATACCAGCGCGCAGGCGATGGTGATCCCCGCCGAGGGGCCGTCTTTCGGGATGGCGCCTTCGGGGATGTGGATATGGAAGTCCAGCTTCTGGTAGAAATCCTTTGACAGGCCCAGGTCGCGGCCCCGCGACCGCACGTAGCTCATGGCGGCCTGCGCCGACTCCTTCATGACGTCGCCCAGTTTTCCGGTCAGGGACAACTGGCCTTTCCCCGGGGTGGTGATGACCTCGATGCTCAGGATCTCGCCGCCGAATTCCGTCCAGGCCAGGCCGTTGGCGACGCCGTTTTCCTCCTTGAACTCGTCCGGGCCCTTTTTGAACTTCGCGGGGCCGAGGTATTTCTTGAGCGAGCCGGGGATCACCTCCACGACGGTTTTCCTGCCGGTATCGACCACCGCCCTGGCCACTTTCCGGCAAACCGAGGCGAACTCTCTTTCCAGGTTCCGCACCCCGGCCTCGCGCGTGTATTCGTGGATGATCTTCTTGACGGCGTTTTTGCTGAACGAGACGTTGTTTTTGGGAAGGCCGTGCTCCTCCAACTTCTTGGGGACCAGGAACTTTTCCGCGATCGCCAGCTTTTCCAGGTCGGTGTAGCCCGGCAGGCGGATGACTTCCATGCGGTCGAGAAGAGGTTGCGGGATCGTGTGGAGCACGTTGGCCGTGGCGATGAACAGGACCTGGGACAGGTCGTAATCCACTTCCAGATAATGGTCGTTGAAGTTGGCGTTTTGCTCCGGGTCCAGCACTTCCAGAAGCGCGGACGAGGGGTCGCCCCGGAAGTCCGTGCTCATCTTGTCGATCTCGTCGAGCATGAAAACGGGATTGACGGTCGCGGCCTTTTTCATGTACTGGATGATCTTGCCCGGCAAGGCGCCGATATAGGTGCGCCGGTGGCCGCGGATTTCCGCCTCGTCGCGCACGCCCCCCAGGGAGACGCGCACGAACTTCCGGCCCGTGGCCCGGGCTATGGATTTGCCGAGCGAGGTCTTGCCCACGCCGGGGGGGCCGACCAGGCACAGGATCGGGCCCTTGATCTTCTTGGTCAGTTTCATGACGGCCAGGTGTTCGACGATCCGGTCCTTTACTTTTTCCAGCCCGTAGTGGTCCTCGTCCAGGATCTTTTGCGCGTCCGCGATCCGCATATTGTCCCCCGCCGGGTCCTTCTTCCACGGCAGGTCGGCCAGCCACTCGACGTAGTTGCGCACCACGGTGGCCTCGGCGGACATCGGTTGCATCATCTCCAGCCGTTTCAATTCCTTCGCCGCCTTTTCATGGACGTCTTTCGGCATTTTGGCTTTTTTGATCCGCTGGCTCAACTCGTCGATGTCGGTCTTGAACTCGTCGCGCTTGCCCAATTCCTTCTGGATGGCCTTGATCTGCTCGTTCAGATAAAACTCTTTCTGGCTCCGCTCCATCTGTTTGCGGACGCGGCCATGGACGCGCTTTTCAATCTTCAGGATTTCCAGCTCGGACTTGAGGATGCCCAGCAGTTTCGTCAACCGGTCGGCGGGAGAGTACGTTTCCAGGAGGTCTTGTTTTTCCGCGGTCTTGAACACCATGTAGGAGGCGATGGTGTCGGCGTACCGGTCGGGCTCGACGATGTTGGCGGTGGCCGATACGGCTTCCAGCGGGATCTTCTGGTTGAGCTTCACGTACTGCTCGAAAAGGGAGCCGATGCTCCGCATCAGGGCCTTGGAATCGGGGGTGACGACGGAGTTTTCGACGATCTTGATGATTTCCACCTCGAAAAAATCGTTGGGCCGCGGGGAGTCCGCGAAGGAGTGGATCCTGCCCCGTTGCAGGCCCTCGACGAGGACCTTCATGGTGCCGTCGGTCAACTTGAGGATCTGCAGGATGTTGGCCAGGGTGCCCGTCTCGTAGATGTCCGCGGGGACGGGGTCGTTGGTGTTGGGGTTCCGTTGCGCGACCAGGAAGATGTTCTTCTGTTCGGCCATCGCCCGTTCCAGGGCGCGGATGGACTTGTCCCGTCCGACGAAAAGGGGGATGACCATGTAGGGAAAGACCACGATGTCCCGGAGCGGGAGGAGAGGCAACGACAGCTTTTCGGTTTCCATCAGCTCGCCTGTTTCTGGTTATGGAGGACCATGATCGGTTGCTCTCTCTTGAGGACGACGTCCTCGCTGATGACGATCTCCTCGATGTCCTGCCGGGAGGGCAGGTCGTACATGATGTCGAGCATGATCTCCTCGAGGATCGAGCGCAGGCCGCGCGCGCCGGTCTTCCGCTCGAACGCCTGCTCGGCGATGGCGCGGACG
>JACQQK010000077.1 GCA_016207065.1 Nitrospinota bacterium | reverse complement strand
GGGCGACGTGGGCACGGGCAAGACCACGCTGTGCCGGTGTTTGCTGGACCGGCTCGAAAAAAACATCCAGGTGGCGCTGGTCCTCAACCCGCTCCTCTCGGACATGGACCTGTTGCGGGCCTGCGTCCACGACCTGCGCGTCCAGCCGCTGTACGGTCCCCGCGAAAAACCCATCCTCGCCGGCGGCGGAAAAATAAAGGAACTGCGCGGGACGCGCCACGACGACGTCCAGGACCACGACCCGCGCTGGATCCATTCGGCCTCGAAAACGGAATTGCTCGAGGCCTTGAACGCTTTCCTTCTCCAACAGCACGAGAACGGCGGGTCCACGGTGGTGATCATCGACGAGGCGCAGAACCTGTCCCTGGAGGTGATGGAGCAACTGCGCATCCTTTCCAACCTGGAGACGGAGAAGGAAAAACTCCTGCAGATCATTTTCGTGGGGCAGTTGGAGCTGAACGACAAACTCAAACTTCCCGACCTCAAGCAGTTGAACCAGCGGATTTCCATCCGGTACGAAATCTCGCCCTTGTCCAGGGAGGAGACCAAGAGCTACATCAGCCACAGGATCCTGGTGGCCGGGGCCGGCTCGCGGATCGCTTTCACCCGTTCCTCGCTGAACGAGATCTACAATTACTCCAAGGGATATCCGCGGTTGATCAACATGGTTTGCGACCGGGCCCTGCTGGCCGGGTATAACGACCAGGCGGACACCATCGACGCGCGGCAAGTCAAGCAAGCCGTCCGGAGCCTCCTCGGGGCGGAGGAAAAGAGCTATTTTGTCGAGCAGTTTTTAAAGCCCAGGGTTTCCCTGTTCGCTTCCGTCTTCTTTTTTGCCGCGGGGCTGGTCTTTTTCCTTTTTTCGGAAAACGGGTTTTTCCGTACCGCCGGGGACGCCTGGCGGTTGCCCGGACAGACCCCGGCGATAAACGCGAGTCCGTCCGCCGGCGTTTCGCCCGCGAAGGAACCCGTCCCTCCGGCGAAATCGGCGCCCGTCGAAAAGGCCGCTGTCTTGGAACCCGGACCGGTCGAGGCCCCCTCCTCCGTTTCCGACGCGACGGCCGCCCGCGACGCCCAATCCGCCCCGAACGTTGTTGAGGAAAAAAATCTCGCCCAGGAAAAAATCATCGAACCGCCCATCTCCCCCGTCCCGGCCCACGAGCGCGAGACTTACCGGATACAGATCGATTCGTTAAGCGCGGAGACGCCGGCCAACGACAGCGTCCTCCGCCTTCAAAAAGAGGGTTTCAACGCGTATTGGAAAAAGGTCAATGCCGGCGGCAAGTCCGCGTACGTCGTTTATGTGGGACCGTTCGACGATATCAATGCCGCCAAAATCCACTTCAACGCCCTGAGACAGACCGGCCGGAACCCCATGCTGTTTTCCGTTTCCAAGTCCGGCTGAGGAGGGCGGGGATGAGCCTCATAGCGGACAGTCTGAAAAATGCGTTAAAGGACAAGTCCCAGAAAAGCGAAACCAACCCGGAAATCAACCTCCTCCCGCGCGGCAACGTATTCAAGGAACCGAAAAAGACCCTCGTCTTGAAGATCGTTTTCATGATCGGGGTCCCGGCGGCCATCCTGATTTATCTGGTCTCCCAGGGAGCCTTCGGCAAACGGGGCGCGACGGTCGCCGATCTCCCGATCTGGAAATCGTTCGGGGCAAAACCGCGACAGAGTCCGCCGCCCACGCCCCCGGCCGTCACGATCCCGCGCGACGCCGTACCCAAGGGGCTGGAGAAGGAGGCCGTTCCAGACAAGCCCAAACTGGCGGAAAAACCGGTCCCCGTCCCGCGGAACGGGAAACCGGAGACGGCGAAACAAACGCCGGGCGCCATGGTCCCGTCAGCGCCCCCCGCGGTCCCCGGAGCCAAAACTCCGGTTGAAAAACCCGTTCCGGTTTCGCAAGCGAAACAGGTCCCGGAGGAAAAAGAGACCCCGCCAAAGGCCGGGCCGGTTGCGGAAAAAGAAACTCCCGTTTCATTGCCGGCGGAGTCCGTTCAGCAGGAACCGCTCCACGTCCCGGTCTTGCAGGAAATGCGGACGGAAGCGGCCGCGCCGTCCGAAAAAGCGCCGAAGGCCGGACCGCCGCCGGCGAAAGAAAAACCAAAGGCCCAAAAAACGCCGGTCAAGAAATCCCCCCCCAAAGCCGCCAAAGCGGCTCCCCCAGAGGAATCCGCGGAGAAGGAGACGGCCCGGCAGGAAGCCCGCGCGAGCCGCCCCGAGGGGAAAGCCAGTCCCGCCCGGCCCAAGGCCCCATCGCCCGACCTGCCCAGGACCAGCGATTACTATTTCAACCGCGGCATTTTCTTTCAACAGTCGGGAGACGGGCAAAAAGCCCTGGAAAATTACCGCAAAGCGATCGAGATCAACCCCAACAATCCCGACATCTACAATAACATGGGGGTCGTCTACAAGGACCTGGGGAAATACGACGAAGCCATCGAGCAATTTTTGCAGGCGGTTTATTACGACGCGAATTACGTGAAGGCGTACAATAACATCGGGGTCGTGTACTACCTGACGAAGAACTATCAGGGAGCGATCGGCAATTACGAAAAGGCGTTGGAGATCAAGCCCAACAATCTGGAAACGCACAATAATCTCGCGGTGGTCTACAAAAAGATGGGCCTGAATGAAAAGGCCAAGAATATTTTGAACAAGGCGCTCTCCATCGACCCCAACCATGCGGGGACGAATTATAATCTGGCCTTGTTGTACGAGGAAGAGGGGGCCATCAAATCGGCCATCCATTTCTACAGGAGATTTGTCGAGCTGGGAGAGTCCACCCACGTCTCCCTGGTCGCGGAGGTCCGGGAGCATCTTCAGGCTTTGCAATAACGGCCTAGCGCGTCGCCCGTCATCGCGAGCCGCCGCGGGCGGCGCGGCGATCCAGATTTTCTGGATTGTTGCGCTGACGCTCGCAATGACGCCTCCCGTGTGGAACCTCTCAGCGCGAGTTTGAGCGGGAGAGCCGGGCAGGAGCGCCGCCGGTCTTTCCCGGAGGGAACATTGAAAAACGTCTTGAAGAAAAACCTGATCACCGGTCTTCTCGTGATCTTGCCGGCCGGGATGACCTACATCGTCCTGGCGTTCGTGGTCAACGGCGTCGACCGGGCCATGTCCCCCCTGATCGCCCAATTCATACGGTTGAGCGGTCTGCCCCTGTCCGAGGACTTCCGGCTTCCCGGCCAGGGATTCCTGTCGATCTTTGTTATTTTGTTCGTCGTCGGCCTGGTCGGCTCGAATTTTTTCGGAAGGAAATTAGTCGCCCTCGGGGACCTCGTCCTGCATAAAATCCCGTTCGTGCGCGCGGTTTACGTGAGCGTGAAAAAGGCGGTCGAGGCGATTTCGCGGACCAAGGCGGCCTCGTTCCGGCAAATGGTGCTTGTGGACTATCCCATGGAGGGGATGAAATCGATGGGCGTCGTCTGTAGCGACGTCCGCGGCGAACCGGCCCGCCATATTGGAGAGGACCTCGTCAACGTGTTCGTGCCCACCGCGCCGAACGTGACCACCGGTTTTCTGATCATGGTCCCGCGCGACCAAATCATCCCCCTGGAAATCTCCGTGGAAAAAGGGTTCGAGGCGATCATTTCCCTGGGGACCGCGAGCCTCCGGCGCCCGGAGAAATCCGGGCCGGAGGAGCCAGGGGAAAAAGAAAAACGGGCCTGAGCCCCCTGTTATGGCGCGGCTACGGCCGGCGGTTTCGCGGCTTGTTGCGGAGCGTTTCTTCCCGCGATCTTCTGGCTGATGTTTTTGGCCACCTTGGGGTCCATCTTGCTCATGACCTGTCCCGCCGTCTTGCTCTTCATCTTTGACATGATGTGGACGGCGATGTCCTCGTCGAGGGTCGACAGGATGGCCGCCGCGTCGTCCGGCTTCATGGAGGAATAGACCTTGATCAGGGAATTGATGTTTTGTTCGATCAAGTCCTTCTTGAGGGCGAATTGCTCCTGGGTCTTGGCGAGAGTCTGCTCGATCTTGTCGAGGTCGGCGCGGACTTTCTGCTGAAGCGCCTGCAGGGCCTGTTCCTTGATGCGGAGTTCCTCTTCCTTCTTTTTCAATTCCCGGTTTTTCTTTTCGATCATTTCCATCATCCGGAACGTTTCCGGGTTGATGGTCGAGGCCCGTCCGGGCAGTTGGGGTTTTTCCTCCTTGGTCTCCTTTGCCTCTTTCGCTTCCTTGGCCTCTTTCGTCTCCTCGCCCGGGGCGGGTTTCCCGGCGGGGGTTTTAGCGGCCTCTTTCGGCGCGGGAGGCTCGTCCTTTCCCTTTCCGGGAGACGGAGGCGGCGCGGGTTGTTGGGCCTGGGCCGCGCCGATGTCGAGCCAGGGAATCCCCGGGAGGCCGGTCCCGATCCAGAAAACGAGGAAAATGGCTGGAAGGAAAACGGGAATTTTACGGCCCGCGGCTTGGCTCATAAGGACTTCATCCGCCACTGCGCGGTCCCCGCTTCGTCCAGGAGCTCGGTCTCGCGCTTCATCTGGAGTTTTTCGTAAGCCTGCGTTTCCCGCTCCTTGAGGATTTCCATGGTCCGCCTTCTTCTCATGGCCTCGGCCAGGAGGGCGCGTTTTTTTTCGAGCTGGACGGAGACTTCCGCTATGATTTTCGTCTGGAATTTTTCCTGCGCCCGGACCCCGCCGAAAAACTGGTCGTAAAGGACCATCTGGTTGACGTCGATTTCCCGCCGGGACCGGGCGTCTAACTCCCGCTTGCTTTTCTCCTCGGTTTCCTCCAGGAACTGGAGCCGGTCCTGCTGTTTCAACAAGTGGGCGTTGACGAGCGCCAGGTCTTTTTTCGCGAGGTTTTCCCGGCTTTTCCTCATTTTCAGGATCGTTTCGAAGCGGAATTTCAAGGTCAGTTCTCCACCAGCGCTTTAAGTAGCCGGATGCTGTCCGCCATGCTTGCCTTTTCGGGGATTCCCTGGCGGAGGTACTGGTTGAAACCGTCGATCTTCTTGATAGCCAGGTCGATCCTGGGATTGCTTCCGCGCGCATAGGCCCCGATGTTGATCAGGTCCTCGGCCTCGCGGTAGGTCGCCAGGATGTCCTTGAACTTCATGACCAGGTTGAAATGTTCCTTGGAGATGACGTCGATCATCAACCGGCTGGTGCTGTTGAGGATGTCGATCGCCGGGTAATGGTTGTGCGAGGCCAGTTGCCGCGACAGAACGATGTGTCCGTCGAGGACCGCCCGCATGGCGTCGGAAATGGGTTCGTTGAGGTCGTCGCCTTCCACCAATATGGTGTAGAGGCCGGTGATGGTCCCGCCGCCCTTGGCCGTGCCGGCCCTTTCGATCAGCTTGGGGATCAGGGAAAAAACCGAGGGGGTGAACCCGCGCGTCGTGGGCGGCTCGCCGACGGAAAGACCGATCTCCCGCTGGGCCAGGGCAAAGCGGCTGACCGAGTCCATCATCAGGAGGGTTTCCTTTCCCTGGTCGCGGAAGTACTCGGCTAGGGTGGTGGCGATGAAGGCGCCGCGCAAGCGGACGAGGGGCGGCTGGTCCGAAGTGGCGGCCACCACGACGGATTTCCTCATGCCCTCCGGCCCCAGGTTTTCCTCGATGAATTCCTTGACCTCCCTTCCGCGTTCGCCGACCAGGCCGATGACATTGACTTCCGCCTCGGTATTGCGGGCAATCATCCCCAAAAGGACGGACTTGCCGAGACCGGTCCCAGCGAGGATGCCCACGCGTTGCCCCTTGGCGATGGTGAGGAGCCCGTTGACGGCGCGGATGCCGATGTCCAGCGGACGGGTGATCCGTTCGCGGTCCAAGGGGTTCATCGGCGTCCCCATGAGCGGATAGTTTTGTCCCATGGGGATGGGGCCCTTGCCGTCCAAGGGTTTCCCGGTACCGTCGATGACGCGGCCCAGGAGCGCCGGGGTCACGTTGAAGGTGGGGGAATCTTCCTTCGCCTCGATCAGGCTTCCGGGCTCGATGCCGATGATGTCGCCCATGGGCATCAACAGGGTGCGGTTGTCGCGGAACCCGACGACCTGCGCGTCGACCGGTTCCTTGTGCTTCCGAGAATGGATGGCGCACAGGCTTCCCACCGATACCGCCGGTCCGTCCCCCTCCACGATCAATCCGATCACCCGGTTGACCCTGCCGGTTTTTCTGACGAGCGAGGCGCCGGATATGTGGGTCTGGTATTTTTTCAAATCGATGACGCTGTCCATGTCGTTTCCTCTAGGCGGGCGAACGGGGATCGGGATTTTCAAGAGGCGGCGGGGCGAGGTTGAGTATCTTGTCGATCTGTTCGCCCAGCTTGTCGAGCCGCGCATCCACGGAACCGAAGTTGGATTCGATGATGCATCCGCCCTTTTCGATGCTGGGCTGGGCCTCAAAGGAGACGTTTTTGATCTCGCCGAACAATTGTTGCAACTCGGGACGGAAACTCTCGGCGTGCAGTTTGTCGGCCGGGTTGATGCGGATGACCATCCTTTCGCGGTCCAGGACGGACTCGACGGCGAACCGGATCGTTTCCTTGATCGCGTCCTCGCGCGTCAGCAGTTCGTTGTGGATGACTTTTTTCGCCAGGTCGAGGACCATCTCCAGCATCTCCCTCTCCACCTTGGCGTACATTTTTTTTCTGAACCCGCTCAGGTCCGCCAGGGTGTCCTGGAGCGTTTTCAAAAAGGGAGCGTACTCGTTTTTCGCGTCCTCCTCGCCTTTCTGGTAACCCTTCGCGTATCCCTCGACGAACCCTTCCTTGCGGGCTTCCTCGCGGATTTCCATGGCCTTGGCCTTGGCCTTGTTGATGGCGTCGAGGACGATTTCCTTGACGCCTTCCCGGGCCCGGTCCACGCTGGTGACGTCGAAATTCCGGGCCTGTTCGGAATCGAAGAGGAACCGCCGGCGTTCGCCTCTTTTTTTACTGATCTGTTCGTGCAGACTGAATTGTTGTCCAGTCGGGTCCTGGGAAAGGGGACCCTCTTTCCCGGCGCTAAAACCGCGGACAAATCTATCGGGTTTATTAAACAAGTTCTTCTCCTCCGCCTCCGATTACGATTTTGCCTTCTTCCTCCAGCCGTTTGCAAACGGCCACGATCTTTTGCTGGGCTTTTTCCACCTCGCTGATCTTGGTGGGTCCGAGGGACTCCAGGTCTTCCTTCAACATTCCGGCCGCGCGTTCGGACATGTTCTTGAAGATTTTTTCCTTCAAATTGTCGCTGGCCGTTTTGAGGGCCACCAGCAGGTCTTCCTGGGCCGCTTCCTTCAGGATCAACTGCATGCCGTGATCGTCGATCTTCAGGACGTCCTCGAACGTGAACCTCAGGTTCCGTATCTCGTTGGCCAGGTCGGGGTCCACCTCGTCCATTGCCGACAGGATGGAGGTTTCCGAGGACCGGTCCAGGGCGCCCATGATCTGCGCCGCGGCGGGGATGCCGCCCATCTTGCTCCCCGAAACCGCGCCCGACGTCCGGAACTCGGACTGCAACGCCTCGTCGAGTTCGCGTATCACGGCGGGCGATACCCGTTCGAGCGTGGCCAGGCGGTGGATGATCTCCATCCGGCTATCCTCGGGGAGTTCGCGGATCACCTGCGCCCCCACCACCGGCTCCAGGTGTGCCATGATGATGGCGGCCGTCTGCGGATGCTCGTTGACGAGGAATCCCGCGATGACCTTGGGCTCCAGCATGCGGACCGTTTCCAGACCGCCGCCCAGGTCTTCGCCCGGCATGGTGATGTTGTTCAGGATCTCGGTGGCTTTAATGGGGTCGAGGGCCTTCATCAGGGCGGTCTTCAGGAAGTCCATCCCCGCGATGCCCAAACCGCCGCTACCCGCCGAAACCGAGTCGTAAAACTCTTTGCTGACCGAGTCCATGGTCTGCATGTCGATGTCGCCGAGGGAGGAAATGTAGTTTCCCAAGGTCTGGATTTCCCTTTCGTCCAATTCGGCGAGGATTTTGGAGGCCACCTCGTCGCCCAGGGACATTAAAAAAATCGCGGCCTTTTCCGGCCCTGAATAATGTTTTGTCGCCATAGTCCCATTCCTTTATTTTTAAACCCCTCGTTGCGTATAAAATCCGTTTTACCGGGCCCGCTCTTTCATCCATTTCCGGATGATGCCGGAGGCATATTTCGGGTCGCTGAGGACAAACTCGCCAACGGCCTTGCGAACTTCCTGGGCCTGGGTCCCCAAAGCGGCGAGGCGTTTCTTCTCCTCCTCGATCGCCGCTTCCTCCGCGGCCATGGCCGGGCCGCCCGCCGGGGCTTCCGCGACCACTTCGGC